>CBINCZ010000279.1:0-4228 GCA_966249295.1 uncultured Gemmatimonadales bacterium | reverse complement strand
CATCCACCACGTGGATATCCCCTCGGCTGCTCACGCCGATGCCACCCGGCCCTTCCTGACCCACGAAAAGATAGCGCGCCTCACTCGTGGCCGGGTTGTGGAACCACCAGCCGTTATGCACGCTCGGGTCGGCAGCGTCCACCGATCCATTGGTCACGATGGAGCCGACCAGCGCCGGGGCGGAGACCGAGCCACCGGCGATCCCATTGCCCACGTCATAGATCCGGACGCCGGTGTTCCAGGCAAAGGCGAACGCCAGGCCGTCACGCACGTAGGTGTCATGCATCCCGTAGTCGGGAGGAACGGGCACGGTGGACACCAGGGCAATCTCGCCGCTGGCGGTCATGATGGCAGTTGCCGTGAACACGACAGGTGATCCCGAGAGCCCCGTCACCGTCGCCTGGACACTCTGGGTTCCAGCCTGTCCCCCAAGCGTGAACATCGTCGCAGCGAGACCGTCGGAGTCGGTCCCTGAGGTGGCAGGCGACACCGAGCCGCCACCTGCCACCACGCTCCACGTGACGGTGACGCCAGCCACCGGATCGGCCTCCGCGTCAGTGACCCGGACGCGCAGGGGCTGGGGCAATACGGTTCCCGCCTGGGCCTGCTGATTGTTGCCATCAAAGACTGTGATGGCAGTCGGAGTCGGACCTGGTGACGGTTCGGTGGAATCGCTGCAGGCAGACAGGAGGAGCGGGACCAGGATGGCGACAGCGGGCCAGCGGCTCAATGCATCATCTCATGGTGCGGGCTCGAGTCATGCGCCGGCATCTCCGGCAGCGCGACGCCGTAGCGTCCCATGCGATGGAGACGCATGCCGAGACCAATTCGCACACCGGCGGTGAGACTCCAGAAGGTGTCTCGGCCGTAGAACGCCACCGGGTTGAAGCTTGCCGGGGTCAGCGAGGTCACCCGCCCGGCCGACACCTCGACAAACGGGGCCACCCTGAGGCCCGGCCAGTCGTCGGCCAGCACGGCGTCGAGAGCCACAGTGTGGATGGACCATCGGCTCTGGCCCAGGATGGAGTTGTCCAGCAGCGGCCGGACAGTGCGGAAGGGCTCGTCCGCCCGCTGCTCCTCCGGGCGTTCAGTGCGCTCGAAGCGGTAGGCAATGCCCAGCACCCGGCCGTGCAGCGCCGCCTCGGCCAGAACACTCTGGTAGGCGAACACATCGTCGCTCTCCTCGGTCCTGGCCCATTCCACCAGGCCGTAGGCACGACCAGCTGGTGTCGTGCGTTCCAGCCGCGCACTGGTGCTCCACTTGATCTGGTCGAGACCGTGTCCCCCCTCGTGCTCGGGCGAGGTCACCTCGGCGTAGGAGCCCTGCACCTCGACGCCCCGGAGCGGAAGCAGCGTGAGCCGAGCGGACCAGCTGTCGCCGAAACGCGAGAGCTCCGGCCAGTCGTCCGGGCCGGTGGGCTCGTCTCCGTTGAACACGCCGGCCTCGGCGATGACCGGACCCGCGCGCACGGCTGCAACGGCCACCACGCGTTCCAGGATCTGGGCAAGGTGATGATTGACGGAATAGGAGAGGAACGGCCGCACCATCGGGTCATCACTGCCGAATGGTGCGAACCCCTTGCCCATGGCGAAGGAAGCGCCGTTCACGGTCTCTTCGGAAAAATGCTGCTTCCCGGAGAGCATCGCCTCATGGGCGTATGTGTGGGGATGCCGCCGGTCCACGAACCCCTCGCCCCACGCGCCCATGCTGGCCACGCCATCCGGGATCGTGAGCCCTTCGAGGTTGACCATGCCGGTCAGATGGACCTGGCCGTTGAAGGTAGACGCGTCCAGCATCACCCAGGGCGCAACCACGCTCAGCTGGTTGACCGAGCCGTTGCCGCCGGGCGCTGGCAGGATGTGCGTGAACTCGGGCGTCGCCGACACACCGACAACAATCTCATCTGTGGACTGCGCCGCCGCGCTCCCCGCAGCGAGCGTCAGCAGTGCGGTAGCGAGGCCCGCGCGGCTCAGCGTGACGGCTCCCCCGAAGCGAGCGCGGCCCGCAGGTAGTCGGCGTTCATCCGGGTGATGAAGTCGATGCTGATTTCCTTGGGGCAGGCTTCCATGCATTCCCCGTAGAGACTGCACCCGCCGAACCCTTCTGCATCCATCTGCTCGACCATGCGGAGCGCGCGCCGCTGCCGCTCCGCCTGCCCCTGTGGCAGGAGCCCCAGGTGTGAAATCTTGGCCGCGGTGAACAGGGACGCCGAGCCGTTGGGACAGGCAGCAACGCAGGCGCCGCACCCGATACAGGCGGCCGCGTCCATGGCCCGGTCGGCGGCAGCCTTGGGAACCGGGATGGTGTTGCCATCCGGCGCACTGCCGGTGCGCGCCGAGATGTAGCCCCCCGCCGCAATGATGCGATCGAGCGCGGAGCGGTTGACGCAGAGATCCTTGATGACTGGGAAGGCGCGGGCCCGGAACGGCTCGATCAGGATCGTGTCGCCATCCCTGAAGCTCCGCATGTGGAGCTGGCAGGTGGCGGTGCCCTTCATCGGCCCATGGGCCACGCCGTTGATCATGAGCGAGCACATGCCGCAGATACCCTCACGGCAGTCATGATCGAAGGCGATCGGCTCCTTGCCCCCGGCGATCAGCCCCTCGTTCACCACATCGAGCATCTCGAGGAACGACATGTCGGGCGAGATGTCGCGGGCCTCGTAGGTCTCCAGCCGGCCCTTCGCCTGGGCATTGGCCTGGCGCCAGACATGCAGGGTGAAATTCATCCGTTCTCCCATTTTCGCGGGGCTCGGCCTGCGGGCGTAGGGGCGGCCCGCGGGCCGCTCCTACATCCCCCGGCCGGCCACTGCGCCCTATTTATATGACCGTTGCGCCAGGTGCACGTGCTCGAACGTGAGCGGCTCCTTGTGGAGTTCCGGCACGTGTCAATCGCCATTGTATTCCCAAGCCGCCACATAGGCGAAGTGCTCGTCGTCGCGCAGCGCCTCGCCGTCGGGGGTCTGGTATTCCTCGCGGAAATGACCGCCACAGGACTCGTTCCGGTGCAGCGCGTCGCGACAGATCAGCTCCGCCAGCTCGAGAAAATCGGCCACCCGCCCGGCCTTCTCCAGCGATTGGTTCAGCTCCTCGCCGCTCCCCAGGACCCGCACGTCCTTCCAGAACTGCTCCCGCAGGACCGGAATCTGTTCCAGCGCCTCGGACAATCCCTCCGCCGTCCGCGCCATGCCGCACTTGTCCCACATGATCTGGCCCAGCTCCCGGTGGAACGAATCCACGCTTCGGCTCCCATTCACCGCCAGCAGCTTCCGGGTGCGCTCCTTCACGCTCGCGAGTGCGTCCACGAACGCCGGATGTTCGGCATCCAGGTTGGCCGGCGGTGTCTGGGCCAGGTAGTTGCCGATCGTCATCGGGATCACGAAGTAGCCGTCGGCCAGGCCCTGCATCAGCGCGCTGGCACCGAGGCGATTGGCGCCGTGATCGGAAAAATTGGCTTCGCCGATGACGTGGAGGCCGGGAATGGTGCTCATCAGGTTGTAGTCCACCCACAAGCCGCCCATCGTGTAATGAACGGCCGGATAGATCCGCATCGGCACCTTGTAGGGATTCTCGTCGGTAATCCGCTCGTACATCTCGAACAGGTTGCCGTAGCGCTCCCGGATCTTGTCCTCGCCCAGGCGCTGGATGGCGTCGTGGAAGTCGAGATAGACGCCATAGCCGCCCGGCCCCACGCCGTGACCACTGTCGCACTGCTCCTTGGCGGCACGGGACGCCACGTCACGGGGCACGAGGTTGCCGAAGCTGGGGTACCGCCGCTCCAGGTAGTAGTCCCGCTCGTCATGGGGGATCTCGTTGGGCGGCCGCGTGTCGCCCTTCTTCCTGGGCACCCAGACGCGGCCATCGTTCCGGAGCGACTCGCTCATCAGCGTGAGCTTGGACTGGTGATGCCCGCTCACCGGAATGCAGGTGGGATGGATCTGGGTGTAGCAGGGGTTGGCGAAGGCCGCGCCCCGCTTGTAGGCACGCCAGATGGCCGTACAATTGGAGCCCTTGGCGTTGGTGGAGAGGTAGAACACGTTGCCATATCCGCCGGTGCCGAGCACCACCGCATCACCGGCGTGCGCCGAGATCTCACCGGTCACCAGGTCGCGCACGATGATGCCGCGGGCGCGCCCGTCCACCACGACAAGATCGAGCATCTCGGTGCGCGGGAACATCTCCACACCGCCCTGCGCCACTTCCTTCTCCAGCGCCTGGTAGGCACCCA
>CBINCZ010000278.1:0-4241 GCA_966249295.1 uncultured Gemmatimonadales bacterium | reverse complement strand
GACGGAGGCGGTGGCTGCTGGGACTGGGCGTCGCGCTGACCGCCGGTTTCGTCATCCTGCGATTCATTAACGTCTATGGCGACCCGGTGCCCTGGTCGGCGCAGCAGTCACCAGTCTTCACCGTGCTGTCGTTCATGAACGCCAACAAGTATCCGCCATCGCTGCTCTTCCTGCTGATGACACTGGGGCCGGCGCTGCTGCTCCTGCGGGCCTTCGATGGCGGAATGCCGTCATGGCTTCGGCCCGCGTTGATCTACGGCAAGGTCCCGCTGTTCTACTTCATCCTGCATTTCCTGCTGATCCACCTGCTCGCGGTGGCCGCGGCCTGGATCCGGTTCGGTGACGTGAGCGGCCTGTTCCAGTCGCCCAGTCTCGACCGGTTCCCCTTCACGACCCCGCCCGGCTGGCCCGCGAGCCTACCGGTGATCTATCTGATCTGGGCCGGTGTCGTCATCGCGCTCTATCCCGTCTGCCGCTGGTACGCCGGCGTGAAGGCTCGGCGGGGAGATTGGTGGGTGAGTTATTTGTAGGGGCGGCCTGCGGCCGCCCGCTGAGAGCTGAGAGCTGAGAGCCGCATGTCGCTACCTTCAGAGCCAACAGCCAACAGCCAACAGCCAATAGCCAGCAGCCAGCGACCCTCAACCCTCGTCCCACCATGCCCGTCTCTCCCTCCTACCGCACCTTCGTCCTCGAGCAGCTCAGCCGAGTGACGCCGAATATCCGGGCCCGGAACATGTTTGGCGGGGTCGGGATCTATGGCAGTGATCGATTCTTCGCCCTCATGGATGACGACCTGCTCTACTTCAAGGTGGACGACAGCAACCGTCCCGATTTCGAGGCGGCGGGGATGGGGCCGTTCCGCCCCGGCGGGGAGCATGGCGAGGTGATGCAGTACTACCAGGTGCCGGAGGATGTGCTGGAGGATGTGGAGGAGCTTCGTGAGTGGGTAGCGAAGGCACTCGCGGTGGCGGTGGCGCGGAAGAAGAGCAAGGGGGCGAGACGTCGAGGAGGCAAGTAAACCTGCGACCGCTGCAGCTCCCTGATTGAACCACGGAGACACGGAGAGCTGCTTCTGAACCTCCGTGTCTCCGTGCCTCCGTGGTTCTTGACGAGGCGACGGCCAAGCCCCGACGCTCGACGCCTGACGCCAGACGCTCAACGCCAGCCGTGCAACCCACCCCTGTTTCACTCGTCATGGTAAGCGATCAAATCCGTTATTCTTCGATGGCTCGACTCGCCCTGCTCGCCATGGCGTGAGCACTGCCAGCCGGGTGCAGTGACTCATTCACCCTGAACCTTCAGCGCCCATGGATCCCGGTTCACTCGCCCTGCTCATTCCGATTACGGCTCTCGTCTCGGCAACCGCCATCAAGATCACGAAGGTGATTGCCCAGTCCCGGTCGCCGGGGCAGGACCTGCAACTCCATGACCGCCTCGCGGCACTCGAGGATGAGGTGACATCACTGCGTGGCGAGCTGGGCGAGGCGCACGAACGGCTGGACTTCGCCTAGCGGCTGCTGGCACAGCACAGGCCCGAGAAGCTGCCCGGGCCGGAGTAGCGGGACTCCTCGACTGAACCACGGAGACACGGAGCCACGGAGAACGCGGGTCAACGTCCGCGCGTCCGTGGTTCATGAGGCGGTCACGGGCCTGCGCTTGACGCTCGACGCATGACGCCCGACCTTCAGCCTTGAGCCTTCAGCCCTCAGCCTTCAGCTCTCGTCCGAGGTGAGCATGCATCGCCGTTCGGTCGCGCCCCTCTTCGCCCTCGCCCTGCTCACCTTCGTCCCGCTGTCCGGCGACCCGCCAACCATCCGTGGCTTTACCCCCGAATCATCGAGGATCGAACGCGAACTGGAGGCGAAGTTCCGCGCCATTCCCGATCCGGTGCGCCTCCGTGCCATGGACAGTCTCCTTTCCGCTTTTCCGCATCACGTGGGTACGGCGCGTGACTCGGCCAACGCCGCATGGATCGCGGCGCAGTTCAGGGGCTACGGCTGGCAGGCGAGCATCGAGCGGTTCGAGGTGCTCTTTCCAACACCGAGGCAGCGCCGGGTCGAACTGGTCGCACCCACGCGCTTCGTCGCGAAGCTGCGCGAGCCCGCGGTCCCCGGCGACCCGACCAGCGCGCAGCAGGATCAGCAACTTCCCACCTACAACGCCTACTCCGGTGACGGCGATGTCACGGCACCGATCGTCTATGTGAACTATGGCGTTCCCGCCGATTATGACGAGCTCGCCCGGCATGGCATCGACGTGAAGGGCAAGATCGTGATCGCGCGTTATGGCGGCTCCTGGCGCGGGATCAAGCCCAAGGTGGCGGCCGAGCATGGCGCGGTCGGCTGCCTCATCTACTCCGATCCCCGCCAGGATGGCTACGCCGGGGGCGCGGTCTTCCCCGAGGGACCGATGCGGCCGCCCGATGGCGTGCAGCGCGGGAGCGTGATGGACATGCCGGTCTATCCCGGCGACCCGCTCACGCCCGGCGTCGGCGCGACGAAGAACGCCCAGCGTCTCGACCGCGCCCACGCCAAGACCATCATGACCATTCCCGTGCTCCCGCTCTCCTATGCCGATGCCCAGCCCCTGCTCGAGGCGCTCGAGGGACCGGTGGTGCCGGGCGATTGGCGGGGCGGGCTGCCGATCACGTACCGGTTTGGCGGCAGTGGACCGGCGCGGGTGCACCTGGTCGTCAAGGCGGACTGGAACCTGCATCCGCTGTTCGACGTGATCGCCCGGCTCCCCGGCACGACGGAAGCTGACCAGTGGATCGTGCGTGGCAATCACCATGATGCCTGGGTCAACGGCGCGTCCGATCCGGTTGCCGGCATGGTGGCGGAGCTGGAAGAAGCACGCGCCCTGGGCCAGCTCTACAAGAATGGCTGGCGCCCGAAGCGCACCATCATCTATGCGGCCTGGGACGGAGAGGAACCCGCACTGCTCGGCAGTACCGAGTGGGCCGAGACCCATGCGGACGAGCTGAAGCAGCACGCGATTGCGTATATCAATACTGACAACAGTGGCCGTGGCTACCTCGGCATGTCGGGCTCGCACTCGCTGGAGCGATTCATCAATGAGGTCGCTCGGGATATCACCGATCCGGAGACGGGGCTCAGCGTCTGGAAGCGGAGACAGGCCCGCACCATCCTGAATGGTGATGCAGATGATCGCCGGACGGCGCGCGCCGGCGGCGATCTCCCCATTGGCGCGCTCGGCTCCGGGTCCGACTACACGCCGTTCCTGCAACATCTTGGCGTCGCCTCGCTCAACCTGGGATTCGGCGGTGAGGACGAGGGTGGCGTCTATCACTCGGTCTACGACGACTTCTACTGGTACACCCACTTCTCGGACACGTCATTCGTCTATGGCCGGGCGCTGGCGCAGACGGTCGGGACCGCTGTCCTGCGGCTCGCGAATGCCGATCTTCTCCCGTACCGATTCGAGAACCTGGCCAGCACGGTCAAGCGGTACGCCAAGGAACTCCAAGACCTGCGAGACCGGCGCGCCGAGGAGATCACGGAGCGCAACACGCAGATAAGGGAAGGCATCTTCAAGGCGACGAGCGACCCACGTGATCCCACGTTCGCGCCCGAGCCCAAGGAGCCGGCACCGCACCTCAATTTTGCGCCACTGCTCAATGCGGTGGATTCGCTGGGGGCGGCGGCGAAGCGGTATGAGGCGGCGTATGAGCGATGGGGTTCGGACTCGGCGGGGAAGGTTGATCTGGCGGCCATCAATCGCCAGTTGCTACAGACCGAGCGGCTGCTCACAGACGAGTCGGGGCTGCCCAAGCGGCCGTGGTACCGGCACTTGCTCTATGCCCCGGGGTATTACACCGGCTATGGGGTGAAGACCATGCCGGGCGTGCGCGAGGCGATCGAGGAAGGGGAGTGGGAGTCGATTGACAGAGAAGTGCAGCGGCTGGCGGATGTATTGAACGCGGAGGCGAAGGCGGTGGGGGAGGTGGCGAGGGCGCTGGAAGATGGGGCGTGAGGCATGGGCGTAAGGCGTAGGGCTTAGGGCTTATGGCGTGGGGAGTCACGGGTGGGACCAGTGCCAAGCCTTAAGCCTTACGCCCTATGCCTTACGCCTTACGCCTTATGCCCTACGCCTTATGCCTTATGCCTTATGCCCTACGCCCTCCCACCCCTTGCGCAATGCACTTTACGATGTAAAGTTAGGCTCGGTTCCTTGCTGGAGCGCCTTATGACTGCCGTCGAGAAGTACTTCTTTACCCCGGT
>CBINCZ010000277.1:0-4241 GCA_966249295.1 uncultured Gemmatimonadales bacterium | reverse complement strand
ACGGGACGTAGCGCAGTCCGGTAGCGCACTGCAATGGGGTTGCAGGGGTCGCGGGTTCAAATCCCGCCGTCCCGATCATTCGCTGAGAGCCGGCTTTCGGGCCGGCTTTCGTCTTGTGGGATTCCTTTTCCCAGGGAGCGTTCTGCATGGCCCGCCCATGGTCGCTGGCAGTGCTATCTCTCCTCCTCGTCGTCGCATGCGACCTCAACGACTTCCGGAGTCGCCCCGTGTCCGATCCCAACGCCTTCGCTGCGGCCCTGGATGTCCAGCCCGACAAGCTCACCACCAGCCCCACCGGGCTCCGGTATCGCGACCTCGCTCCCGGCAGTGGCCCCGCGGCCAAGGCCGGCGACTCGCTCAGGGTCCGTTACACCGGCTGGCTCACCAATGGCGAGAAGTTCGATTCCGGAGTCTTCAGCTTCACTCTCGGCAGGCAGCAGGTGATCGAGGGCTGGGATCAGGGTCTTCAGGGGATGCATGTGGGCGGAAGGCGCAAGCTGGTCATCCCTCCGGAACTGGGCTACGGCAGCCAGGACATGGGTCCCATCCCACCCAATTCGACGCTGGTGTTCGATGTGGAACTGTTGGGAATTGAGTAGACGGGAAGACGGGAAGGCGGGAAGATGGGAAGTTCTGGAGGGCCCTTCCCGCCTTCCCAGCTTCCCGTCTTCCCGCCTCACGTGAGCGCCGTCACAGCAGTGAAGGCGTTCGCGCCTGAAATTCGGCGTTGGAAGCTGAGGGGGCACATGGCTGTGGTCGGCAGCCGGTGTCCAGTGCGCTAACGCCGGATCCAGGAGGACACATGGCCCGACTCTGGACGTCTCGCAGTGCTATCGCCGCAGGGATGCTCGCCACCGTAGCAGCCGCCAGCGCTTGCACTCCCAAGGTGACGCGGGACGAGTTCAATAGCGAAGTCGCCAAGATCCGCGAAGAAATGCAGACCGGTGACCAGCAGCTGGGCACGCGGGTGGATTCACTCGATGGCCGAGTCAATGCGCTGGAGCAGGAACTGGCAGCCTTCCGGAGCGAGTACAACGTCAGCATGGAGAAGATGAAGGGCGCCATCAAGTTCAACGTGCCGGTGCACTTTGACTTTGACCAGGCGGCCTTGCGTGAAACCGATCGGCCGGTGCTGGACCGGTTCGCGTCCGTGGTCGAGGAATACTACCCGAACGCCGTGATCACGGTGGAAGGGTTTGCTGATCCCGCCGGCTCGCGCGCCTACAACGAGCAGCTCGGCATGCGCCGCGCCGAGGCCGTGCGCGACTATCTCACCGGCAACGGCACCATCACCAATGCCAGCTTCCGTACGGTGAGCTACGGCGAGGCCGCGGATCGCCAGGTGGTGCCCGGTGCGCAGGGCCCGGGGGATGCCGGCCTTGAGAATCGCCGGGTGGCGCTGGTCATCGATTACTCTGCAGATACGGCTGCGCAGACCGACCAGGTGTCCATGCAGTAAGCGAAGCGAGAGGTCTGACGCAGTTCACGCCGCCCCGGAGTTTCCGGGGCGGTTTTTTTGGCGCTACGCGCTACGCGCTGAGCGCTGAGCGCTCGGCGCCCCAACAGAAAACCCCGGGCGGCGCTGCCCCGGGGCCTCTGTCTCTCGGAGAGAGTCGTACGTCGTACGTCATACGTCGTACGACTTACGACTAGTAGTAGAAGATCGTCACCCCACGCGGTGCCGGCGCTACCGCTTCCTCTCGTGGTGCTGCCATCGGCAGGGCCCGCTTCTCCGCAACCATGAACCATGACCGGGCGTGGCGGGCGGAGCCGGTGGTGCGCTGGGTCGTGGCCGGAAGCTCGGTCTGCATCACATGCTGCCGCAATGTTGCGATCACATCGAGCGAGCTCGACACATCCACCACCGTTGCATGGACTTGCATTCTGCCACGCTGCTGCGCGCTGAGAGGTGCCGCCACAGCGACGGTCAGCAGCGCAGCCGCTGCAAAAAGTGGCATGCCGAACGTTTTTGGTTCCCGCATCCTGCTCGCTCCGTCGCGCTCGTTGCCCCCAGGCAAAGGCAAGAGCTGGCCCACGGATTATGCAGCATGCGTTGGCGCGCGCAACCACAGACCGCGCATGAAGTTAGGCGGGAGGCGGCGAGGGCCGCTGGATCGCCCCAGAAGCGTATGGAAAATTGACGATCGGTGTATAAAGGCAAGTCAATATGCGCCAAGTCTTTTCCGGGAATGGAGATCGGGATTACCGTATGGAAAGTTGATAGTTGGGGTGGGCTGGCACCCCCGTTGCCCTCGGGTCCCTCGATCGCTCCCGGCATCGGGGCCGGAGCGCAGCTGGCCACCCTTTTTCAGGATCAGGAGTCTCATGCGTACCTCCCTCGCCCTTGCGCTTGCGGCGGCTGCGGTCCTCGCCGTGCCCGCGCAGGCCCAGAACAGCGGCAGCATCAACGCGACCGCTACCGTGCTCAGCTCCATCAACGTTACCGGAACCAACCTTGCCTTCGGTAACGTGGCCCAGAGCCAGGTCAAGACTGTCACGCCTGACGGCACCGGAGCTGGTGCCTTCCATGTGGCGGGTGCAGCCTCCACTCCTATCGTGCTGAACTTCAGCGCGCTGCCGGCCGATGTCGGCGATGCGGGCCTGCCGCTTTCAGCCTGGCAGTACATGGCGGCTGACGTCAACTCGACAGCGTCGCTGTCGCCATCGGCGGCGGTAGTGGGCGCCACGTTCAATGGCACCACGAACGCTACCGGCGACTACTACGTCTGGGTCGGCGCGACGGTCAGCGCCAGCGCCGCGGTGGCGCCGGGCTCGTACAGCAGCTCGCCCATCACCCTCGACGTGGTGTACCAGTAAGCGGGAGCTACTCCCTGCGGGTTTGGAGGCGGCGGAAGAATTCGCCGCCTCCGCCGCATGGGGACCCACGCTATGCGCCGAGCCACCTCTCTACTGTGCCTCCTGCTGCTGTATGCCGTTCCCGCGCTGGCGCGGGCGCAGGCGTCGGGCAGCAGCCGGGCGAGCGCCACGATCCTGCCCGCCATCTCGGTCGCGGGCACCCAGGATCTCGCGTTCGGCACGATCGCTTCGACGCAGGTGGTGACCATCCAGCCGAAGGATGGTGGCCGCTTCACTATCCAGGGCACTTCCAACACGCCGGTGCTGATCGAGTTCACCTCGCTGCCGGCCGCCCTGGGGCCCAACCTTGCCCTGTCGGCATGGACGGGACTTGCCAATACGTCGCCCGGCAACGGCGGCGCCACTGCCTTCATTCCCGTGGCAGGCGGAACCCGTGCTGCCACGCTCGCCAACAACGGCCGGTACTTCCTCTGGTTTGGCGCCACCCTGACGGCCACCAATGCGGCGCCAGGGGCGTACTCCGTTCCGGTGATCGTCACGGTCGTCTACAACTAGCACGTCCCCCGTGCTACATTGTGCCCATTCCAACACCAACAGGCCGTTACCCCGGAGACGCATGCGTCGTTTCGCGCTCGTGCTCGGACTTGCCATGCTCACCGCCGGTCCCGTGCTGGCGCAGGGGCGGAAGATCCGCGTCGATGGCGTCCGGCCGCTCGCGTTCGGCCAGCTGCTGGCTGGCACGCCAGCGAGCGTGCTCCGCACCGACCCGGCCAGCTCCGGCGAGTTCGACCTGCGGGCGCAGAACAATGATTTCGTCCTCCTGACCTTCTCGCTGCCTTCCTCCCTGAGCGGTCCAGGCGGTGCTTCGCTTCCCCTCTCCTTCAACGGGTCGGACGCCGGCTTCTCGAGGGAGCGGAGCATTGCGGACCAGGTGGCCTTCGATCCGCGCCAGTCCTATCTCGGCCAGATGTCCCAGCAGGGCAGGGCCTCGGTCTTCCTGGGTGGCACCGTCACGCCGGCCTTTAACCAGCGGCCCGGCGCCTACTCGGCTACCATCACGCTCACGGTCATGTATCCATGAATCGCGTCGCCGCGCTTGCGCTGTTTTCGCTCGTCACTCCCGGGCTGCTCGCTGCGCAGGGAGTCCTGGTCGCCCCGACGTCGGTATTCATGGACAGCCGGGGCCGCACCGCGACGATGCTGCTCGTCAATCCCAATGACGAAGCCGTTGAGGTGACGCTCTCCACCACGTACGGCTATGCCGTCACCGACTCAACGGGACACTTCCAGGCCTGGCTCACCGACACGCCCGACAGCACCGCGCCGAATGCGGCGCCCTGGATCCGGATCTTCCCACGGCGCGCCCGCATCGAGCCCCAGGCCCAGCAGGTGGTCCGGCTGCTGATCACGCCCCCCGCAGACCT
>CBINCZ010000276.1:0-4279 GCA_966249295.1 uncultured Gemmatimonadales bacterium | reverse complement strand
CTCTACGAGCGGGGCGAGTCCATCACCGGCATCCCGTCGGGCGCGATCCGCGTTGCACCGGGGTGGCTCAATGCCTGTGCCGTGCAAGGGAACGCCGCGTGGTGTTGGGGGGCGACCGATTACGGCGTCGAAGGCTTCGTTGTCGACCTCATCCGGGCACGGGCACTGTGGCCACGAAAACCCGGCCGATTGAATCCGGCCATCACGCTGGGCAGGTCCGACTCGAACACGCTGGCCATCACCCACATCCGCGAGAGATTGGCCACCGTGAATGCCGCGGTGCCGCCGGCCTCGAGCAGCTGGCCGGGGCTCACCAGCCGCTCCACCACCGTGCCGGTGAGCGGGGCGCGAATCGCTGCTTCCACCACCGGCACGCTCTCACCCGAGTCGAGTCGTGCCAGCGTCGCCTGGTCCAGCCCGAGCGCCCGAAGCTGCGCCAGCGCCGCCTCGCGGTCGGCATGCGCCGCGAGTGCGTCGGTCTCGGCCTGCTCCAGGTCCCGCCGCGCGAGCGCGTCGTTGGCGAACAGTGCGCTGTCGAGCTTGGCGACGCGTGTGAGATTCCGCTCGGCGGCAGCCGCCTTACGGAAATCCGCCACCGCGGCGGCGAAATCAGGCGAGGTGACATAGGCGAGCGGCTGCCCACGCGATACCTCATCGCCTGGCTGGACCAGCACACGAGTTACAGGCCCCGAAACCGGTGACAGTACGGTGGTGGCCTGGTCGCCGTCGAACGCGACGGTTCCGGTGACTTCGATTATGGGCTGGTACTCAGCTCGCGTGACCGTGATGAGCTCGAGACGCTGACGCTGCGCCGCTGTGACCGTAAGCGCCGCCCGCTCACCTGTCATGGCAGTGGTATCGGCTGGCGGCCTGGCCGAAGGGTCGCTGCACGCCAGAACGAACAGGGCGGACAGGGCGGACAGGACGGGCAGGGCGGACAGGACGGGAGGAGAGGGGCGGGTCATCGGGATTCTCCAGCGGCTCCGCTCACTGGTTCGCCGATGGCGAGCCGGAGCTGGTAGACCGCGTCGTTGGCGGCGCCAAGTGCGTCAGCGTACTGGTTCTCGGCATCAAGCAGGGTGCGACGAGCATCGATCACGTCGAGTGCGGACGAGCCGCCAAGCGCATAACTCTTCGAGACCACGTCGTAAGCGTGCTGGGCCTCGGGAACCAGCTCGTCCCGGAGATAGGCGACCTGGCGGACGGCGGCATCGGCAGACGCCCACGCAGTCCGAACGTCCTGCTCGACACCGGCCTGCAGGTCGCGGTAGCTGGCATCGAGCTCGCGCACCCGATGGCGAGCTTCCGCCACTTCCCCGCGCTGGTGATTCCAGAAGAACAGGGGCACTGAGAAGCCCACGCCGAGGGCGTACTCGTCGGGGCTGCCATACACCACGTTCTTCTCAAGTGAGACCGAGAGATCGGGCAGGAAATACTGCTGGGCTATCGCCGCGGATGTGCGGGCGCTCGACCGGTCCGCATCGAGACCTCGCAGCTCGGGTCGCTGCGCGAGTGCGACTGAAATCAGCGAATCGAGCGGCCCGGGCATTTCCGGCACGGTGAGCGAATCGGCGGGCGCGAGCGGCAGGCGCAGCAGCCGGCCCATGGCACGGTTGAGCGCGCTGCGGGCGTTGGCCTGGTCGCGCTGATTGGCAATGAGGTCGTTCTCTGCCTGGGCCAGCTCGACGCGCGCCTTGATCACGTCCAGCCGGGGGACAGTGCCGCCGGCAAAGCGCGCTTCGGTGCGCTCCAGGAAGTCCGCTGCGAGCTGGCGAGCCTGCGCCAGGTCACGGCCATGCTGCAACGCCACGAGCAGCGCGTCGTATGCCTGGGCCGTCTGCGCCACCACCGCCTGGCGCTGCTGCTCGTAGGCAAATTCGGCGGCACGCACGCTGGCACGTCCCGCCGCTCCCTGCATCAGCAGCTTCTGGGGAAACGGCAGCGTCAGGCCCACGCTCACGTCGGCGCCGGTACGGCTGCCGGGCTTGAACGGCCTGGACAGCCCAGCCCAGTCGGCCGCGATTTCCGGGTCGGGAAACGCGCTGGCCTGGCTGCCTTGTGCCCGTACCTGCGCCACCTGTTCTCGCGCGATCGCGAGCAGCGGACTGCTCACGAGCGCCTGTGCGATCGCCTGGTCGCGCGTGAGCGTCAGGCTGTCGGCCGGCTCCTGGGCCTCAACCGCCACCGCCACGCACAGCGCGCCAACGACCATCGCCCTGACCATGCGAAACTCCGGTCCAAGGGTGTGGTTGGGGGTTCCGCGGCCGAAGCCGCAGACTGGATTGGCGAATCAGGCGGTGTGCGGTGGTGCGCGAGAGTGAAGTGCTGTGGAGGTGTTGCGGGTCGGCCCGATGTCGATCGGCCGGACGGTGGTCGGCGAGGATTCCTCGGCCGCGGCCCTGATCGGCGCGGGTGAAGCCGCTTCCAGGCTCGCACCCGCGATCGGGGCGTCAAGGAGGCAGCGCTCGGCGTGACACGATTGGTCGCCCCGTGCGTCCAGATGGGCGCTGGCGACGGAGCGGAGCCGCCCCGAGTGAAAGAGCACCCCGTCCACCACCGGCACCACGAAGCTCCCGCCCACGAACAGGACGGCGAGGAAGAGTGCGCGGAGCCGGATGGCTAGGGGCATGGGGGAATTATAGTCGGACAGGCGGTTAGACGGTTAGACGGTTAGACGGCTAGACGGCTGGACGGCTAGTTCCGGCCGCCGAGCCGTCGAGCCGACTACGAGTCAATAGCCAACAGCCAACGACCCTCAGTCCTCCAACGCCTCATCATGCGCCTCCTCATCCAGCTGGGCGGCGGCGCCATCGCGGTGCTCCTCGTCTTCCTCCTCCTCCTGCTGGTCGATCTGGCTGTGCCCCTGGTTCTCCATCTTCCGCGGTTCGTCGAAGTCCATCGGGGCCGGCTCCTCCGTCTGCTGCTCGGCGGCAAAGCGGCGCCGTTCGTCATCGGTCATGAGCGCGAAGTCGCGCGAGGTGTTGCGGGCCATGTAGTGCTCCTTCGGAGCGTCGTAAATCGTAAGTCGTACGCCGTACGACCTATGACTTACGACTTACGACTACTCCTACCAGTGATACCCCTCACCCTTGCCTGTTTCAGTCCGCGCCATACAATGCGACATATCCATTTTCAGGAGACTGCCCCC
This sequence comes from uncultured Gemmatimonadales bacterium, assembly GCA_966249295.1. Taxonomy (GTDB): domain Bacteria; phylum Gemmatimonadota; class Gemmatimonadetes; order Gemmatimonadales; family GWC2-71-9; genus CAMLHP01. The sequence goes on along the minus strand of CBINCZ010000276.1, from coordinate 1,131 downwards.
ATGTCATTCCGCCTGTCTCGCCGTCCGGTCCGGGCTCTTCCGGCGCAGCTCATTGCGCTGGCCGCCCTGCTCCTCCTTAACGCTCCGGTTGCCGTGGCGCAGGCGCCGGCACATGTCGCGCGCACTGCGTTTGTGCCGCCTGCCGGCGCCAACGTGGTGACGGTGGTGACCCATGAATATGCGTTCACCATGCCCGACACCATCCCGTCGGGGCTCACCACCTTCGTGCTGCGCGATGAGGGCAAGGAAGAGCACCACATGACGCTGATGAAGGTGGACAGCGGCAAGACGCTGGATGATGTCTTCACCGCGCTCAAGGCCGGCCCGGAAGCGGCGCCACCACGGTGGCTGGCTCCGGTGGGCGGGCCCAACGCACCAATGCCAGGCGGGACGTCCAACGCGACGCTGGAACTCGCGCCCGGCAATTATGTGGCGCTCTGCATGATCCCGGCGGCCGACAAGGCTCCTCACTTCGCCCACGGGATGGTCAAGTGGCTGGTAGTGACTCCGTCAAAGGCAAAGCCCGCCCAGCTCCCGACGGCGGACCTCACGGTCACGCTGACGGACTACGACTTCAGCATGTCAAAGCCGCTGACCAGCGGCCATCACCGTGTTGCCATCACCAATACGTCCGCGCAGCCGCATGAGCTGGTCATCAATCGCTACGACGAAGGCCAGGGCAACGCGCAGTTCGTGAAGTGGGCCTATGACCCGCAGGGGAAGCCCATGCCCGGCCACGCCATGGGCGGCGCTACCGCGCTTCTGCCCGGTCAGACGGTGGTCATTGACGAGACCTTCGCGCCGGGACGCTACGGCTTCGTCTGCTTCATTCCCGACGCCGGCGACGGCAAGCCACACTTCATGCACGGGATGGAGAAGGAGTTCGAAGTGAAGTAGACGCCTGAGCGCTGGGCGCTGGGTGCAGAGCGCTCAGCTTCCAGCGCTGCCCCCCCCCCACTCTTCTGGACATCGCTCACAACAATCCTTCGTCCTGTACGCTGAAGGCGCGGCCTCCGCAGGCCGGGCACCGATGATCCCTGCCGCGTGCCTCGCGCGTATGGGGGTATGAACGCCCCAGTCGGCGACCCATATCCCTTCGATCAGGAGGCACTGTGTTCAACTCCCGGCATC
>CBINCZ010000275.1:0-4282 GCA_966249295.1 uncultured Gemmatimonadales bacterium | reverse complement strand
CGATGCTCATGACGATGGCCAGGCCATAGCCGGTGGCCGCCTGGATCAGCGTGGCACCGGCGGCCGCCAGTGCCAGCGGCATCAGCAGGTCGGCCCGGTGGGGTTCTCCAAGCACCTTGTCGATCAGGATCTTGGAACTGCCCGGCAGGACAAAACCGGCCAGCCGGTTGATGAGCATGAGCACCAGTCCGAGCGCCAGGCGGCCCCGGTAGGTCCAGATGAGCGTCTTCGCCTCGCGCCAGGCGCCGGCGGGATTGATCTTGCGTTTCGGTTCGGGAGGCATGGGGGCAAGATGGGCGGGATGGGCGGGATGGGCTAGATGGACGGGTGGTCGAGAGTCGAGGGTCGAGCGTCCTCTGGACGCAATTGTGACTCGATAGTAGGCTCCGCAACGCCTCAAGCCCTAAGCCCTAAGCCCTAAGCCCTCATAATGCCCATCACTCTCCGACCCGCCCTGCCCGCCGACCGGGCCGCCGTTGTCGCGCTCTGTGAGCGCCTGGCCGACTTCGAGCTCCCTCCCGGCCGCACTCCGCACGAAATCGCCGTCGCCGACCTGCACCTGATCGACGCAGAGCTCGCCCAGCCGGACGACGACGTCCTCTTCCTCGTCGCCGAAGACGATACGTTGGGCGTGGTTGGAACTGTCTTCGCCAACATCTACGACGACTACTTCACCAAGCGGCAAGCGGCCTACGTCGAAGTGCTGGCGGTGTCCGCCGAGGCGCAGGGTCAGGGTGTGGGCCGCCGGCTGATGGATGCGGTGGACGAGTGGGCCCGCACTCGCGGGTTCTATCGTGTCGAGCTCACCGTGTTCGCCAACAACCGCCGCGCCCGCCGCTTCTATGCGAGCCTGGGATTCCGGGAGGAGTTTGTGAGGTGCGTTCGCGAGATGGGCAAGATGGGCAGGATGGGCGAGATGGGCGGGTAGTGCCGCGGGCAAGTTTCGCCGTGGAACAACAATAGTTCCGTGCACCTCGCCCTGCCCATCCCGCCCATCTTGCCCATCCTGCCCATCGCATCCAACTGTGACGAATGTCCTTTTCCAACGCGGTACAACTCGCAATATTAGCGAGGCACGGTTGGTTGGCTTGATCGCGCGCGCCGTTGTGTCGACTTGCCGTGCGTGGTGCGCGCGAAATGTTTCGACTCGAGACATGAGGCCATGATGAAACGCATATGCGATGTAACCAAGGTTCCGCTGGCACTTGCGGCCGTTGCTGCAGCCTCGGTCGCCTGGACTCAGCCGGCGTTCGCCGATGGCGAACTCGGCGGGCCACTCGTCAAGTCTGGCGATCTGGCCGTTGCCTTCGTCGGCGCTGACGCGTTCTACAGCAACGACGTCTACTATTTCCTGTCGATCGGCGACCTCGGCAGCGCCACGTTCCTGTTCAACAACCACACGAGTCCCATCGGGACCAAAGTGGATCCGGACGACTCCGCGCTCAACATCGGTGACCAAGCCATTTTCGGGATCTGTGTTGACCGTGCGGGCGTTGACCCAGGCCCGGACTGCGCCAACGCCGAGGACTTCTTCTACACCGGCGGCCCGGAGAACAACCCGGACAACCTGGCCCATACCATCGTATGGACCCGGGCCGATTATGAAGCCCAGTTCGGCGAGCTGGACGCCATGCTCTTCCCGCCCGAGTATGACTACGTGGTGGGATTTGAGGATATCTACGGCGGTGGCGACCTTGATTTCAACGACGCCATCTTCGCCATTCGGGGCGTGACCGTGCTTCCCGAGCCGATCACCATGACCCTGCTCGCGACCGGCCTGGCCGGTATCGGTGGGGCGGGATTGATGAAGAAGCGGAAGGAAGCGGTGGCAAGAAGGGCATGATGGGCGGGATGGGCTGGATGGGCAGGTAAGATGCCTTCCGCCACTTGCCGCAAGAGGGCCGGAGCTCAATCGAGCTTCGGCCCTTTCCTATCAGAACCAGCCCATCCTGCCCATCCAGCCCATCCCGCCCATCTCGTTTACCCCTCCAATCCCCTCCTCCTCTCCCTCTCCTCCGTCGCCCGCCCTTCTGGCGACGCTTCAGCCGGATGCACCCCCGCCGCTCGCGTCCCGCGTCTCGCGACCAGCAGGATCACCACCACGAACACCAGCATCACAAGTACCAACCACAGATTCAAGTTGATGCCGAGGGAGCGAATGTATATCGCCGCATCACCGCCTGTTGCGAGACCAAACACCACAAGCAGCGCCCCGACGATGGCAAACAGTCCGCCGAGGGGGATTCGTACATCAAGGCCTGAGGGTTGGGTCATTGTGAGGTCCAGGGTCGAGGGTCGAGAGTCGAGGGCCTTCCCCGTTCGTCACCCCGGTGAAAACCGGGGTCCAGGACGCGATGCTGGTAAGGCACATTCGTTCTGAAGGGCCATTGGCAAATATTGCTGGGCGAAGATCGCGCTCTGGACCCCGACGTTCGTCGGGGTGACGATCGGTCGAGTTCCGATGCGCTCGACCCTCGACTCTCGACCCTCGACCCTCGACCCTCGACCCGTGACCCTCGACCCGTGACCGTTCACAACGCCACCCGGAGCTCCGTTCTCGGCACCCGCATCGCCCACGCCCGCCGCTGGTACCAGCGCCTCCGCGGGCTGCTGGGGCGCGAGGGGCTGGGTGAGGGCGAAGGGCTGCTGCTGGAGCCCTGCCGGGCCGTGCACATGATGGGGATGCGCTTTGCGCTGGACGTGCTCTTCGTGGACCGGCAAGGGGTGGTGGTCGCCGTGTATCCCGGCCTCGCGCCGGGGGCGCGCACCCGCTACCATCGCGACGCGCGCGCCGCGCTGGAACTGCCCACTGGAACCCTCGCCGCCACCGGCACGATGCCGGGCGACCGCCTGACGTACGTGATGGAGGAGCATCCATGACCGCATCCCAGGCGCTCGGCGCCGCCGCCTATCGCGGACCCGGCGTCCCTGACCGTCCGCCGCCGCCACATACGGTGGAGGAGACCGGGCTCTCCAGCGAGTTCATCACTGATCTCCTGCTCAAGACGCTCTATACCCAGGGCGCCCGGACCGGCCAGCAGCTGGTGGACGTGATCCGCCTGCCATTCGATTTCGTGGACAGCCGCCTGCTCGATCTCCAGCAGCGGCGGCTGGCCGAGGTACGCGGCACCACCGGCCACAGCCGGGCGGGGTACGTCTTTGACCTCACCAATGAAGGCCGCGAGCGGGCGCGTGGCGCGCTGGAAGCGAGCCAGTACGTCGGGCCGGCTCCGGTGCCCCTGGCGCAGTACGGTCTCTGGACCATGCGGCAGTCCATCCAGCACGTGAAGGTGACGCGCGCCGACATGGAGCGGGGTTTTCAGCAGATGGTGCTGGAACCCAAGGTCTTCGAGATCCTCGGCCCCGCCATCAACTCGGCGCGTTCACTCTTCCTCTATGGCGCGCCTGGCAACGGCAAGACGTTCATCTCGGAGCAGATTGCCGGGATGCTGGGCGGCGGGATCTACATACCCTACGCCATCGAGGTGGACGGCCAGATCCTCCTGCTCTACGATCCGGTCTATCACCACGAAATTCCGGAAGAGGGGCTGGAGGGCGAGGCCGGATGGATCAAGGAGAAGGAGCCGTTCGACCGGCGCTACGTGCGGGTGCGGCGGCCGGTGGTTATCACCGGCGGTGAGTTGACGCTCGACCAGTTGGACCTGCAATACGACCACTTCTTCAAGATGTACCAGGCGCCCTTCCAGCTGAAGGCCAACGGCGGGGTGCTGATCATTGACGACTTCGGCCGCCAGCGGATGCCGTCGCGCGACCTGCTCAACCGATGGATCGTGCCGCTGGAAAAGCGCATCGATTACCTGACCCTGCACACCGGCGGCAAGTTTCCGGTGCCGTTCGACTGCCTGCTGATCCTTTCCACCAATCTTGCGCCCAGGGACCTGGTGGAAGAGGCGTTCATGCGCCGCATCCACTACAAGATGCACGTACTGGGACCCGACATCGAGCGCTTCACCGAGATCTGGCGCCGCTGTGCTGCCGAGCGCGGCATCCCGATGGAAGACTGGGCGGTGCCATCGGTGTACCAGAACGTCTATCGCAAGCTGGGCATCGAGCCCCGCGCCTGCCATCCGCGCGACATCCTCGACCATGTGCTGGACATAGCCGCCTTCCTGCAGGCGCCGCCCCGGCTTACGCCCGAGCTGCTCGACCGCGCCTGCCGAGCCTACTTCCTGGACGATACGGAGCAGGGATGACCAGCCCGACCGCATTCGACCAACGCATCGCCGCCGTGGAGGCGGACAACCGGCGGCTCCGCCGGCTG
>CBINCZ010000274.1:0-4296 GCA_966249295.1 uncultured Gemmatimonadales bacterium | reverse complement strand
ACCAAGGCCAACGTCCGGACCTCCGAAGCGGCGCGCGAGCGCGGGCAGGCACGCGCGCTGGGCATCGCGTTCAGCGGCGGTGCAGTCATGGGACTCGCCGTGGCCTCCCTCGGCCTGCTCGGCATCGGGCTGGTCACCAGCTACCTGCTCAGGTGGGCCGCGCCCGGCGTTATTGGCGACGCCGAGTTCAAGTACTTCAGCGAAGTGATCAGCGGCTTCGCCATGGGCGCCTCGAGCATTGCGCTCTTCGCGCGCGTGGGCGGCGGCATCTACACCAAGGCCGCCGATGTGGGCGCCGACCTGGTGGGCAAGGTGGAAGCGGGCATCCCCGAGGACGACCCCCGCAATCCGGCGACCATCGCCGACAACGTGGGCGACAACGTGGGCGACGTGGCCGGCATGGGCGCCGACATCTTCGAGAGCTACGTCGGTGCCATCATCGCGACCGTGGCGCTGGCCGCCACCAGCCCCGCCATCCTCTCCGAATTCCGCATGAACGCGGTAGCCCTGCCCATCATGATGACGATCGTCGGGCTGGCGGCGTCATTGATCGGCATCGGCGCCATGAAGGTGCTCGAGCGCGGTGCGCCTGCCACGGCGCTCCGGCTCACCACATTCATCGGCGCCGGGCTCTTTATCGTTGGCGCCTGGTTCGTGACCAGGTGGTTCCCGATCGGGATGACGGGACATCCCGCCATGGGCCCGTTCTGGGCCGTGGTAGCCGGCACCGCCGCCGGCGTGCTGATCGGGCTGGCCACCGAGTACTACACCGCCGGCAGTCCCATTCGCCGCATCGCGCAGGCGTCGACCACCGGCCCGGCCACCAACATCATTGCCGGGCTCTCGGTCGGCATGATGAGCACACTGATCCCCCTGCTGCTCATCAGCGCCGCCATCTTCGTCTCGTACCATCAGGCGAGCCTCTACGGCATTGCCATCTCGGCCGTGGGCATGCTGGCCACTGTCGGCGTGACCATGACGGTGGACGCTTATGGCCCCATCGCCGACAACGCCGGCGGCATCAGTGAGATGAGCGGGCTGGGGCCGGCAGTACGATCCATCACCGACAGCCTTGACGCGCTGGGCAACACCACCGCCGCCATCGGCAAGGGATTCGCCATCGGCTCGGCCGCCCTCACCGCGCTGGCGCTCTTCAGCGCGTATGCGACAGCCGTGAGCCCGGCGGGTGAGGTGCTCTCGCTCAACCTGGTGGACCCGATGGTCGTCATCGGGCTCTTCATCGGCGGCACCCTGCCCTTCGTGATCGGTGCGCTCACCATGACCGCCGTGGGTCGCGCCGCGCAGGGCATGGTGGACGAGGTGCGGCGCCAGTTTCGCGAGATCAAGGGCCTGATGGAGGGCACCGCCAAGCCCGACAGCGCGCGATGCGTTGACATCTCGACCCGCGCGGCACTGCGCGAAATGATCTTGCCGGGCATCACGGCCATCCTGGCCCCGGTGCTGGTGGGCTCCTTCCTCGGCATCAAGGCACTCGGCGGGCTGCTGGCCGGTGCGACGCTCTCCGGCGTGCTCCTGGCGCTGTTCATGGCCAACGCCGGCGGGGCCTGGGACAACGCCAAGAAACACATCGAGGGCGGCGCACATGGCGGCAAGGGCGCCGAGCCCCACAAGGCAGCGGTCGTCGGTGACACTGTGGGCGACCCGTTCAAGGACACCAGCGGGCCGGCCATGAACATCCTCATCAAGCTGATGAGCGTAGTGTCGCTGGTGCTGGCGCCGTGGTTTGCGAGGATGGCCTGAGCGTCGAGCGTCGAGGGTCAAGCGCCAAGCGCTCGACACTCGACGCATGACGTCTCCCTCGCGCGCCGATCTCACATGCTGCGGCTAGGCATCGTCGACCTCCCCAACGTGGGCAAGTCCACGCTCTTCAACGCCCTCACCTCGGCGGGGGCGCTGGTGGCCAACTATCCCTTTGCCACCATTGAGCCCAACACCGGTGTGGTGCAGGTCCCGGACGCGCGCCTCGATGCGCTGGCTGCCATCGTCAATCCTCAGCGGGTCGTCCCCGCCACCGTGGAGTTCGTCGATATCGCCGGCCTGGTGAAGGGGGCGAGCACGGGCGAGGGACTCGGCAACCAGTTCCTGGCCAACATCCGCGAAGTGGATGCCATCGTGCACGTGGTCCGTTGCTTCGAGGATGATGACATCCAGCACGTCATGGGCTCGGTGGATGCGGTCCGCGACCGCGAGGTCATCAACATCGAGCTGGGTCTCGCCGACCTCGCGAGTGTTGAGAAGCGGCTGGACCGCACGGCGCGGGCGGCCCGCACCGGCGACCCACAGGCCAAGGCGGAACTGCGCCTGCTGGAGGCGCTGCGTGATGCCCTCGCGGATGGCCGCGCTGCCCGATCGGTTTCCACTTCAGTGGAAGACGTCCCGCTGCTCCGCTCCTTCAACCTGCTCACCGCCAAGCCGGTGCTGTACGCCGCCAATGTCCGCGAGGATGAAATTGCGGCCGGGAACGAGCACGTGACTGCGCTGCAGGCCGCCGCCGCTGCGGACGGCGAGCAGGCGGAGGTGGTGACCTTCTCGGCCCGGGTCGAGATGGAGCTGGCGGAGCTGGCGCCCGAAGAGCGCAAGGAATTCCTCGCCGATCTCGGGCTCGCAGAGAGCGGACTCGACCGGCTGGCGCGGGCGGCCTATCACCTGCTCGGCCTGCAGAGCTATTTCACGGCGGGCGAGAAGGAGGTCCGGGCCTGGACCATCCATCGCGGCGATTCGGCCCCCGTCGCGGCTGGCGTGATCCACTCGGACTTCGAGAAGGGGTTCATCCGCGCCGAGACCGTCGCGTTCGACGACTTCATTGCCCAAGGCGGCTGGAAGGGAGCACGCGAGCGAGGACTCGCGCGCGCCGAGGGGAAGGAGTACATCGTACAGGACGGGGACGTCATGCTCTTCCGGTTCAACGTGTAAGCCCAGGCCCCGTGTTCGTCCCCTCCCGGGATGGTGCCAGAGCCGGCACTGCAGCGCCTGCCCTCCCTGCAGGAGACGACCGTGCCCCAGCTGCTTCACTCCCATTGTTTTCGTTCATGCCTCCTGACACTGCTGGTCGCAGTTTCTGCGATCATGCCCCAACGTGTCTCGGCGCAGGGGACCCTTGACAGCCCTGCGTCAGTCTCGAAGCTGACCTGTGCCCAGGCCACCTCCCTGCTGGTGGACCAGGCCATGGGCCATCGGCCCGACGCGGCGTTCCTCCGGCCCCAGAGCCGGTCCGACGCAGACGCAGCGCTCCGGATTCTCACCTTCTCGGCCATCGGCTCACCCAAGTGCCCCGCCGATTTCGGCGTGCGTGCCCTGCTCAAGTGGTACCTGGCCACCACCGACTGGGTCCCCAAGGATGCGCCAGGGCAGCGGCCCGGCATCCCGTGGAACCAGGACGCGATCTACGACCTGGCGGAAGCCGGCAGGCAGGGGGGCCCCAGTGCGGCAGTCGCGGCGGCGGTCGCGACCGAGTTTCTCCTGACTGACGTTCCCGCGATGCCATTCATGGTGCGGGAAGTGGGGCCCGCACTGCTCGATGCCTTCGCGGCGCCCGCTCCGCTGCTCCCCGACACCGTCCGCCACTTCCAGCGCGGTCGCCTGGCGTCGTGGCTCTGGCGGCCCCACGTGGCCGACACCGCGTTCTCTGCATACGCTGCGGCCGGCGGCGGCCCCGACCGCGCCGCAATGGAACTGGCACGGGTGCGCCTGGCGCTCGGCGCACCAGGCGCCGACACGCTGTACTACCGGGCGGCGCGCTCGGCGGACACCGCGGTCGTGCGGGAACTCCGCCACGACCTCGCGTGGATCGCCGATTCCAGCGAGCTGGCCAACTTCGATTCCACGACACCCGCGACCAGGGCGGACTGGCTGCACCACTTCTGGGAGGAACGGGACGTCGAGGCGCTGAGGTCGCGCGGTTCCCGACTGGCAGAGCATTATCGGCGAGTGGGTTTCGCCAAGGCGAATTTCCGGCTGCTGGTGATGGACCGGAGATACGAATTGAACGAGCTCTGGGTGAATCGCCTGTCGCCGTTTGACGATCGGGGCCTGATGTATATCCGCCATGGCGAGCCCGACGACACGGCGTCGGCGGTGCGGGCGGGTGCCTGCCCCAACGTGTCCTGGCTGTATCGGCGGCCGGAAGGGAACCTGATCTTCCACTTCGTGGCGCGGGAGAATCCCAACGACTGGCGGCTGGTCGAGACCCTGGCAAACGTGAGCGGCGAGGCGGGCGCGACAACCCGGGTCCGCAGATCCGGAACGACACGAAGCTGTACGGTGATTGACGACTTG
>CBINCZ010000273.1:0-4297 GCA_966249295.1 uncultured Gemmatimonadales bacterium | reverse complement strand
GGCAGGATGGGCAGGATGGGCAGGATGGGCAGGCCGAAGCTAGCCCGGCATCACCCGCCCATCTCGCCCATCTCGCCCATCTCGCCCATCCTGCCCATCTTTCATTCATGTCCCTCTTCCCCTACGAACAGCGCGGCCCCGGCTGGTGGCCGTTGTCGCGGGCCGGCAGCATCACGCACGACGCCGGAGCACGCAGGGTGGTCCTGGTCTGGCTGGTGGCATCGCTCCTCGCGGTTGTCGCCGCCGCGCTCGAGGCCCGGCTCGACTGGAGCGGCATGCCGGTCAACCTGGGCTTCGTGACCGTGCCGGTTTCGATTTACCCGCCGCTCGCCATTACGCTCCTCCTCACCCTGTGGCTGGGCCCCGGCTGGGGCGCAGTGCCGGCGTGGGTGGCCGCCACCGTCAGCGCCTTGCTTGCCGGCGTCAGCATCCCATCCGCCCTCCTGTTCGGACTGGCGACACCAATCGAGCTGGTGATCGTATGGGGGGCGATGGTGCTCCTGAATGCGCATCCCGACCTCGAGGAGAGCTCCGACGTCGGGAAGTACCTGGTGGCCGGTGTCATTGCCGCTACGGCGTCGTCACTGGCCGGCCTGATCTGGATCACCACCCGCCAGCTCGAGATGCTGGAAGCCCAGCGGGTCTGGCGCGGCTGGATCGTGGGCGACGTGCTCCAGATGATGGTGCTTATTCCGGTGTTTCGTTACCTGGGTCACTCGGCGCGCGGGTGGGCTGACCACCTGCTGGGGACGCCCCCGCGACACGCCATCCACTTCCGGCGTGCGGTGGCGCTGGTGGCCGGGATCCTGGTCGTGCTCGCCGGGCTGGTCTTTGAGGGAGTGAGGCTGAGTGTTCATGCCCTTGATCTCGCACCCGGCACGCTGACCGCCAGCGGGCTCGCCCTGCTGCCGCGTCTCCGGGAGCTGGGGCTCTTCCTCGGGCTGCTCTTTGTGGTCAGTGCACTCACCACGACCTGTTTTGCCCACGCCCTCGCCCGCATCGGCGAGCGCGAGCGCGGTGCCGCCCAGCGCGATCCCCTGACCGGCTGTTTCAACCGCCGCGCCTTTGCCCCGCTGTTCGACCGCGAGGTGGAACGGAGCCGCCGGCTGGGCCGGGGACTTTCACTGGTCTATTTCGACATCGACCACTTCAAGCGCATCAATGACACGCACGGTCACGACGTGGGCGATGAGATGCTGAAGCACCTGGTCGGGGTGACGCAGGCGGAGAGCCGGGAGCACGACATCCTTTTCCGCTGGGGCGGCGAGGAATTCGTGCTGCTGCTGCCGCACACCCCGCCCGACGAGGCCGTAGCGCTGGCCGAGCGGCTGCGGGCGCGCGTGGCACTCTCACCGCTCCAGCACCAATCCGGCGCCGCCATCGCGGCGACGGTCAGTCTCGGCACCGCCGGGACAACCACGTTCCCGGCGAGCGCCGAACAGATGATCGAAGTGGCCGATGCCGCCTGCTACCTGGCCAAGCGCGCCGGCCGTAACCGGGTGGAAGACGGCACCCGCCTCACCGCGGAGACCGACGAGCGGCCCGTCCTGGAACCGGCATGAACGCGCGGGACGTACTGGCTCGCCTTCGCGCCCCGTTCGACCGGCTGGGCACGAAGCTCCAGCCGTGGACCGACCGCGTGGCCGCCACCCGCCAGGCACGATGGATCCGCGCTCACTGGCTCGCTTCCACCATCATCGTGGTGCTGTTCGGGGCGACCGTCACCACCGGTTACGCCTTTTCCTGCGGATTCCGCGGCTGTCCATCCACTGCCAGCATCCAGTCGTTCCGGCCCCGCGAGGGAAGCCAGGTCCTTGATCGCTCGGGGAAGCTGCTCGGGCGGCTGGAGTACGTCCGTCGCGTCAACGTCCCGCTCGACAGCACACCCAAGTTGCTGCGCGAAGCATTCATCGCGGTGGAAGACCGCCGCTTCTACCAGCATCATGGCGTCGACTGGCGCGGGGTCTTCCGTGCGGCATTCCGCAATGCTCGCGACCTCGGAGTCTCCGAGGGATTCAGCACCATCACGATGCAGGTCGTCCGCAACGCTTTCCTGTCCGACATCGCGCAGGAGCGCACCCTTCGCCGTAAGCTGATCGAGGTCGTCCTGGCCCGGCGGCTGGAGCACAGCCTGTCCAAGGACAAGATCCTCCAGCTCTATCTCAACGTGATCTATCTGGGCAGTGGCGTGTACGGCGTGGAAGCGGCGAGCCGGGACTTCTTCGGCAAGCACGTGAATGAGCTCAGCCTGCCCGAGATGGCGACCCTCGCAGCACTGCCCAAGGGGCCCAGCGCGTACGATCCGCGCCGGCACCCCGACCGGGCCCGCGCACGCCGAAACCTGGTGCTCTCGCTGATGGCGGAGGAGGGCTACATCCCGGACTCCACCGCCAGAAACGCCGCAGCCACTCCGCTCAAGGTTCAGAAGAAGGGGTGGTACCCCAAGGTGGCAGAAGTGGATGCGCTCGATCCGGTCCGGGTCACGGTGGATTCCCTGCTGGGCGACAGTGCGGACGCATACGGCGACATCGTGGTGCACACGACGCTCGACGCGCAGGCACAGGGGGCGGCGGAGAAGGCGGTGCGCCGCCATGCGGTGCTGATCGAACGTCAGGCGGAAGCGAACACCGGCAAGAGCGACGATGACGTGGAAGGCGCCATGGTGGCGCTCGACCCCGCCACCGGCGGTATTCTGGCCGTGGTCAACGGCAACCACTACGAACGCGGCGGCTTCATGCGGGCGCTCCACGCGCACCGCCAGCCGGGCTCCGCCTTCAAGCCCTTTGTCTACGGGGCAGCGCTGGCGGAAGGGTTCACACCGGCCACGGTGCTGGATGATTCACCGGTGGAGCTGGAGCTCGCCTCAGGTGAAACCTGGGAGCCGGGCAATTACGGGGGCGAGTATTCCGGTCATCTTGCGATGCGCCGGGCACTGATGCTCTCGGCCAACGCCGCAGCCGTACGAATGGCCGACATGGCGGGCCGCCCGAACGTGATCACCTTTGCGCACCACCTGGGCATCACCAGCCCGCTGCCCGATGTGCCGTCGCTGGCGCTGGGGCCGGCCGAAGTCACGCCACTGGAGCTGGTACGCGGCTACGCGCCGTTTGCCAACGGCGGCCTCCGGGTCACGCCGCACCTTGTCACCAGCATCACCCGCCACGACGGCACCGTGGTCTGGCAGGAAGATTCCACGGCGAGCCAGCTCACCCAGGTCATGGACCCCCGCGAGGCGTTCCAGCTCACCTCGATGCTGCGTGCCGTGGTGGACCACGGCACCGGTTTCGAGATCCGGCGCCAGGGAATCCGGGGGCCGATCGCCGGGAAGACGGGAACCACGAACGAGGGAAAAGACGTCTGGTTCGTGGGATACACGCCCACGATGGTGGCCGGCTTCTGGTTTGGCTATGACACGCCGAGGTCGTTGGGCTACGGCGCCACCGGTGGGCACATGGCCGCACCGGCGTTCGCGGATTTCTACCGGGAGGGGTGGCGCGGGCGGGACACCACCGACTGGGCGGTGCCGCCCGGCATGGTGAGCCGGGTAATCGATTCCTTCAATGGTGAACTGGCCAACGAATACTGCCCGGTAACCAACCAGGAATGGTTCAAGGCCGGCACCGAACCCACCAGCGTCTGCCACGAACACAGCGGATCATTCTGGGATGCCCTGGGCGAAATCGGCGGGGCGATCGGGAAGGCCTTTAAGAAGATCGTGGGATTCTGAAGCTGACGGTGCTCGGACGCGGGACTCGGGACGCGGGCCCGCGCGTCTCGAGTCCCGCGTCCCGTGTCCCGCGTCCTACTTGGCTCTCTCCAGATACTGCCCTGAGCGTGGGTCCACCTTCACCCGGGCGCCTTCTTCCACGAATTCCGGCACGGTGATGGTGACCCCGTTGCTGAGCTTGGCGGGCTTGCCGCTCGAGGACTTGGTGGCGCCCTTCATGGGCGGGTTGGTCTCGACCACGTCCAGCTCGACCACGGCGGGCAGGCTGATGCCGATCGGCTTTCCCTCCAGCCACTCGGCCTGGAAGACCATTTCCGGCTCCATCCACGGCGCCGCATCACCCACCGTCTCGTCGTCCAGGGTGTACTGGTCATAGGTGGACGCGTCCATCACGTGGGTGCCGTTGGCATCACGATAGAGGACCTGCAGCTCCTTGGTGTCGAGCCGGGCCGTTTCCACGTTCTCGGTGGACGAGAACCGGGTGTCGAAGGTGTTGCCCGACACCAGGTTACGCATGCGACCCTGGACAAACGCGCGCAGGTTGCCGGGAGTGCGGTGCTGGAAATCGAG
>CBINCZ010000272.1:0-4301 GCA_966249295.1 uncultured Gemmatimonadales bacterium | reverse complement strand
CGGCGCTGGACCGAACAGTCGCGCTCGCCGAGCGTCACCACTCGGCCGGCGCCGGCCAGCGCTGGTCGAACTCCGCCCACGGCATCGCCTTGGCCATCGCCGTCCCGCTCTCGCTCGGCGTGGCCATTTTCCTCACCGAATTTGCGCCCAGAAGACTGCGCCAGCCCATCGCGTTCGTGATTGGACTGCTGGCTGCCATTCCCAGCGTGGTGTACGGGCTCTGGGGCATCTTCGTGCTGATTCCGCTACTGCGCGCCTCGGTATTTCCATTCCTCCAGCAGGTGCTCGGCTTTTTGCCCTTCTTCAAGGGTCCGGTCTACGGTCCATCCATGCTGTCGGCCGGCGTCATCCTCGCCATCATGATCATGCCGTACATCATGTCGGTGGCGCGAGAAGTCCTGGCAGCCGTGCCCAACAGCCAGCGCGAGGCGGCACTTGCCCTGGGTGCCACGCGCTGGGAGGCGGTCCGCACGGCCGTGTTGCCCTATGCGCGCTCGGGCATCCTCGGAGCCATCATCCTGGGTCTCGGACGTGCCCTGGGCGAAACGATGGCGGTGACCATGGTCATCGGCAACCGGCACGAGGTCGCTGCCTCGCTCTTCGCGCCGGGCTACACCATGGCCGCGGCGATCGCCAATGAGTTCGCAGAGGCGGTGAGCAACATGCACCTGTCGGCACTCGCCTACGTCGCACTGGTGCTGTTCGGGGTCACTATCGTGGTCAACGCCGGTGCTCGGCTGCTGATCTGGCGGGTCGCCCGAGGATCCAGCGCCGGAAGCAGGGCGCTTTGATGCACCGTCGAGCACTGCGGCGCGCGAACAGCTGGGTCATGATGGGGTTGACCGGGTTCTCCGTGCTGCTCGCGCTGCTTCCGCTGCTGCTCATCCTGTTCACCCTGGTCCTCAAGGGTGCATCGAGCCTGAGCTGGGAATTTTTCACCGCGCTTCCGGCGCCCGCTGGCGAAGCTGGCGGTGGCGTCGCCAACGCGATTGTCGGCACGCTCCTGATCGTCGGCGTGGCGTCGCTGATCGGTCTTCCCACGGGAATGCTGGCCGGGATCTACTGCGCGGAGTATTCGTCCAGCCGGCTCGCATGGGCGGCGCGCTTCGTGGCGGATGTCCTCAACGGTACGCCCTCCATCGTGATCGGTGTCTTTGCGTGGACCTGGATCGTGGCCACGCAGCGGCACTTCTCGGCGCTGGCCGGCAGTGTGGCGTTGGCGATGCTGATGATACCGATGGTGCTGCGGACTACCGAGGAGATGATCCGGCTGGTTCCCAACTCGCTCCGGGAAGCGGCGCTGGCGCTGGGCTATCCGCGCTGGCGCACCTCGCTGATGATCGTGTTTCGGACCGCGCTGCCGGGCATCGTCACCGGCGGTCTCCTGGCCGTGGCCCGCATCGCAGGCGAGACGGCGCCGCTCCTCTTCACCGCACTGGGCAGCCAGTACCTCGTCACCAGCATCAACGAGCCCATGGCGGCGCTGCCGCTCACGGTCTTCACCTACGCGACCGGTCCCTTTGAACAATGGCACGACTACGCCTGGACGGCGGCGCTTGTCCTGATCCTGCTGGTCCTCCTGTTGAGCCTGGGGTCGCATGTGGCGATGGGACGGACGCGCCGTGGCTGAAGCCTCCGTTCGACTCGAGACCGATCAGCTCACGGCCATGTATGGCACGTTCACGGCCGTGAAGAACGTGTCGCTGGTGTTTGCCACGAATCAGGTGCACGCGCTGATCGGGCCCTCCGGGTGCGGCAAGTCTACTTATCTGCGGACCCTCAATCGGATGCATGAACTGAGCGACGGTGGCTGGATCTCGGGCCGGGTGCTGCTGGCCGGGAATGACATCTATGCGCCGCGCGTCAACCCCATGCAGCTCCGGCGCAAGGTCGGCATGGTCTTCCAGAAGCCGACCCCGTTTCCCGCGATGTCCATCTATGACAACGTCGCAGCGGGACTGCGGGTGGACGGCAACGCCGACCGGCTACGGGGACGGGCCCTGGACGCGGCGGTGGAGCGTGCGCTACGGCAGGCTTCGCTCTGGGATGAAGTGAAGGACCGCCTCCGAGGCAATCCCATGGCGCTCAGCGGCGGCCAGCAGCAGCGACTCTGCCTCGCGCGCACCATCGCTCCGCAGCCGGAGGTCATCCTGCTCGATGAGCCGACGGCATCACTGGACCCGGGCGCCACGCAGCGCATCGAGGAGCTGCTCTTTGAGCTCAGGCGCGATTTCACCATCGTGATTGTCACGCACAACCTGCAGCAGGCCGCGCGTGTCAGCGACACCACCAGCTTCTTTTACCTTGGCTCGATGGTCGAGACCGGGCCGACGAAGCAGCTCTTCACCGCGCCCGCCGAGGAACAGACCGATGCCTATATCACGGGCCGGTTCGGATGAATACGACGACTGACGCCCTGCGGTCGCTGGCCCGAGACGGAGTCAGCTC
Source organism: uncultured Gemmatimonadales bacterium (assembly GCA_966249295.1). Lineage (GTDB taxonomy): Bacteria > Gemmatimonadota > Gemmatimonadetes > Gemmatimonadales > GWC2-71-9 > CAMLHP01. The sequence goes on along the minus strand of CBINCZ010000272.1, from coordinate 1,853 downwards.
GCGTTCAGCCGAACCTCCAGCTGAACCCCTCGGTGCGGCCATTGAGGCACGAGGGTTCAGCTTCAAGTATGGGACACGGCAGATTCTTCACCGGCTGAGTTTCCCGATGGCGCGCCATGCCGTCACCGCGATCATCGGCCCGTCTGGTAGCGGCAAGAGCACCTTCCTGCGCTCCATCAACCGGCTCAATGAACTGACTCCGGGCGCCAGCCACGGCGGTGACATCCTGATGGACGGCCGTTCGATCTTTGCCGCGGATATTGACGTGGTCGCATTGCGGCAGCGGGTCGGCATGGTGTTTCAGCGCGCCAATCCCTTCCCCAGGAGCATCTACGACAATGTGGCCTACGGCCCATCACTGAACGCCCTGGTCCCCCGGCGGAATATTCCTGAACTGGTGGAATCTTGCCTGCGCAAGGCGGCGCTTTGGGACGAGGTGAAGGATCGGCTCGATGAACCCGGCACCGCGCTCTCCGGTGGCCAGCAGCAGCGGCTCTGCCTGGCCCGCGCGCTCGCCAACCAGCCGGATGTCTTGCTCATGGATGAACCCGCCTCGGCGCTCGATCCGGCGTCCACCCGCAAGCTCGAGGAGCTTGTCTTCGAACTGAAGCGGGAGTTCACGATCGTCATCGTCACCCACAACATGCAGCAGGCGGCGCGCGTGAGTGACACGACCGCCTTTCTCGACGGCGGCCGCCTGGTCGAGTTCGGCCCCACCAGCCGCCTGTTCACCGCCCCGGTGCACGAGCGGACTGAGGCGTACATCACGGGGAGATTCGGATGACAACGGACACCCATCGCCACTTTCACGACGAGCTGACCGACCTCAAGCAGCGCCTCCTGGCCATGTCGGGCGAAGCCGAGGCGGCGCTGGCGCGCGCGCTGGACTCACTGCTGGAACGCAACGCCGCCGAGGCGGCCGAGGTTATTGCCGGCGACAGCCGGCTGGATGCCATGGAGGTGGAAATCGAGGACCATTGCATCCGCCTGCTGGCCCTGCAGCAGCCGATGGCGCGGGATCTCCGGATGGTGACGTCGGCACTTCGGATCGCCAGCGACTTGGAGCGGGTGGGTGACCATGCCGTCAACATCGCGCAGAGCACCGAGCGCCTGCTGGAAGCGAGCCCCATCGCGCCCGAACCAGAGCTGGTCGAGATGGCGAGGGTGGCGCGGGAAATGCTGGCCGACGCGCTCGAAGCCTTCGTCCGCGGCGACGCCCAGACGGGCCGCGACGTCTGCGCCCGTGACGACAAGGTGGACGCGCTACACCGGTCCGTGTTCCGGATACTGCTAACGCACATGATGGAAGACCCGCGCAACATCAGCGCGGGAATGGAACTGGCCCTGGTCAGCCGTAACCTGGAGCGGGTGGCCGACCTGGCCACCAATATCGGCGAGGATGTGGTGTTTCTGGTGGAGGGGAAGTCGATTAAGCACGGGCAGCTGTGAGCTGCGAGCTGCGAGCTGTGAGCTGGGAGTTGTGAGCGGAGCTCCTCATCCTGAGGTCGCGTAGCGACCGAAGGATCTTCTCACCCATTCCGGGAACTGGGCCGGTAGATCCTTCGCTCCGCTCAGGATGAGGAACGGGCTGGCTTCACGCGTCCTGCTAACAGCTCACAGCTCACAGCTCACTGCTCGCACGCCCTACGCCCTATGCCCAAAACTCCTCCACACCATCCACACCAGCAGCAGCGCCGCACCGACAACGATCACCTGGCCCGGCGTGATGTGCGCCGTCCAGCGTTGCAGTACCTGCTTCGCCGCCGAGGCGTTGAGCGTGATGTATTCGACCCTCACTCACCGTAGGGCACCCCGATGTTCTTGACCTGGGTGGCGTGCTCGAGGAACTCGGT
>CBINCZ010000271.1:0-4307 GCA_966249295.1 uncultured Gemmatimonadales bacterium | reverse complement strand
GGCGATCGCCATGAGGGCGTAGACCGCCAGCAGCATCACGCCCTCGAACCAATGCGACTCGCCATCAGTCGTGCCAATCGCGGTAATGAGGAAGGCCAGCCCGACAGCCATTACCTCGAACGGCTCGAAGACGAGGTTCATGTCCTGCCCCATCAGGACACCTGCAAAAACCAGCACTGGAGCCACCAGAAGGGCAATCTGGGTGCTCGATCCGTAGGCAATCTGCAGCGATAGGTCCATCTTGCCGCGCCGGGCCATCAGGATGGCCGACGCGTGCTCGGCCGCGTTGCCGATGATCGGGATAATGATCAGGCCCACAAACACCGTCCCGAGCCCGAGGGCGCTTCCGGCTCCCTGCACACTGTGCACCAGCATCTCGGACAGAACTGCGATACAAGCAGTCGCGATTGCCAGGACCACCACGGCCTTTCCCACACCCCAGGCCCGGCGAGGCATCTCGTGGGGGTCACCGCCCATCAGCCACTTGTGGGTCTTGAGGGTGAACAGGAGGGAGAAGCCGTAGGTGATGATCCGGACTACCGCGACAGCCTCCGAGATCCGGAGGTCCGCGAGTTTCTCCTGGGCGGGATGCGACGCGTGCAGAAGTGCCGGAAAGACCAGGCCCACGACCGCCGCGGCCAGCATGCCGGCGCTCATGCCGGAGGCCGTCCGGCTGAACCGCAGCTCGCTGGTGCGCAGCCCGCCCGCCACCAGTGAAAGGCCCATGATGAGCAGCAGGTTGCCGAGAATGCTGCCGGTGATGGAGTACTTGACGAGCTCCACCTCGCCGGCTCGTAGCGCCATGAGACCGATGATGAGCTCGGCCGCATTGCCGAACGTGGCATTGAGCAGCCCGCCCACGGTCGGCCCGGTATGGGCGGCGAGATGCTCTGTCGCGTCGCCCATGAAACCCGCGAGCGGAATCACGCCTGCGCACGAGAGCAGGAAGACGACGAGCGGCCCCTGCCCCGAGTAGTTCGCCCAGAGTGCCGCCGGAACCGCCAGCAGCAGCACTCGGCGCCAGAGCGGCCCCCAGGCGTCCGGATCCTTGCGGAGGTGCTTGAGCGGGCGCCTGGGCCTGACCGGAGGTTCCGCCGGCGCCGTCGGGGCTGTCGCAGGCGCGGGCGTCGTTGCACTGGGAACAGCCGGCGCTCGCGCCTCACGCTGCCGCTCTGCCCGCCGCTCGCCCGACGCCCGTTCGCCGGAAGCGCGCTCGCGACGGCGCTCCGCCTTGGCTCTGCGATTCCGCGGCTCAGGTGGCGTTTCGGCTGGCTTCTCGGTCGGGACCACCGGCTCCTGGCTCTCCGGCTGGCTTGGCGCGCGCCGCTCACGCTGCCGCGGCTCACGCGGAAGCGGCGCGAGGCCGGTGGCCTCGTACGCCGCCTCACGCAGCGTCCTCGGGGACACGCCGAGATCCGCGAGCGCCCGCGCGCGCGAGCCGCGCGGCTCGGCGAACGCGGCCACCAGGAGATGGCTGGTGCTGGGGGTCTCACCGCGAGCGGCCGCCTCGCGCTCGGCGGCAGCTGCCAACCGGCGGCCCTGGCTGGAGAGCGTCAGCGCCTCAGCCGCAGTTTCGCCCTTGCCCGCCCGAAGCCCTGCTTCGACCCGCTGCCGCAGGTCGGACGGCGCCACTCCGGCGGACGTGAGCGCACTCTCCGCCTCCGGTGTGGCCAGCGCGACGAGCAACAAGTGTTCAGCTGAGATCGCATCACTTCCGCGGGCGACTGCCTCGGCCCGGGCAGCTTCGACGAGCGCTGCCTCGCTGGGACTGCCGCCCGGCTCAGTCAAGCGGCTTGGCCTCGTCCACGAGCATGATCGGGATGCCGTCCTCGACCGCATAGACGAGGCGGCAGGCATGGCAGGTAAGCGTTTCCGGCGGGTCCTCGTGATACTCCAGATCGCCCTTGCAGGCGGGACACACGAGGATCTCCAGCAGTTCTGGGCTGAGGGTCATGATGACTCCGATTCCGCAATGGGAAACCCGAAACGTGTCAATGCATGCGCGCTGCGGCGCCACTTGGGCAGCACCTTGACCCAAAGGTCCAGGTAGACCTGCGCGCCAAGCAGCGCTTCGAGCCGGCGCCGGGCATGCTCGCCAAGGGCCTTGATGACCCGTCCGCCCCGGCCCACCACCATGCCTTTCTGGGATTCACGCTCGACGAACAGCGTCACTCGAATGTACACCGGCGATTCCGACTCCCGGTACTCCTCCACCTCTGCGGCGAAGCCGTAAGGGAGCTCGTCCTGGAGCAGCTCGAAGGCCGCTTCCCGGAGGTATTCGGTCACAAAGAAGCGCAGCGGCTGGGTGCCTACGTCGTCCGGATCGAAGGCAAATTCCCGCTCGGGGAGCAGGGGGCGGATCCGGGAGAGCAGCCGCTCGAGCGATGCCGGTTCCCGCGCGCTGACAACGCTTGCCTCCGGAGGGCCCTGCTCGAGTTGCTCCCGCCGCTCACTGCTCACCAGGTCACCCTTGGTGTAGACCAGGAGAACGGGCGCCGCCGGGCGCCGCTCGAGTCGTGCGGCGCGCACGAAGTCCGGAGCCGGTGCTTCTGGTGCGGGATGCAGGTGGAGGATAAGGTCCGCGGTGACGAGCGCCTCGTGCGCCGCGGCCATCATTCGTGCCTGCATCAGGTAAGCCGGCTCGAGCAGGCCGGGGAGGTCCACGAAGACGTACTGGGTCTCATCTTCGGTGCGGAGCCCCACGACGGGAAGCCGAGTCGCCTGGGGCCGCGGGCTCACGATGGCCAGGTGGGAGCCGACCAGCGCATTCAGCAGGGTGGACTTTCCCGCATTGGGCGCACCAGCCAGCGCGATTCGTCCGCAGCGCGTCATGCGGATAACGTAACAGAGCGATTACTCTTCCACGAATGGCGACCGAATCTTCCGCACCCGACCTGGTCGTGCTTGCCGCCGGCATGGGCAGCCGCTTCGGCGGGCTCAAGCAGCTCACCGGCGTGGGGCCGGGCGGTGCGACCCTATTGGAGTACTCGCTCTACGACGCCCGCCGCGCCGGCTTCGGGCGCGTGATCTTCGTCATCCGTCCCGAGATGCAGGATGATTTCCGGGCCTTTGCCGGGAGCCGCCTGCCGTCGTCGCTGCAGTGGACTACCTGCCTGCAGCGGCTGGAATTGCAGGCGCACAGCGCATCAGGGGCCGATTCCCGGCAGAAACCCTGGGGAACCGCCCACGCCGTGCTCGCGGCGGAGGGGTCCGTGGGGGATTCCTTTGCCGTGGTCAATGCGGATGACTTCTACGGTCGCGAGGCCTTCGAGAGTGTCGCGACGTTCCTCCGCACCAACCGGACCGACTGGGCGCTGGTGGGCTACCTGCTGGCCGATACGCTCTCGCCCGCGGGCGGCGTGAATCGTGGCGCACTGCATGTGAAGCCCACTGGCGCGCTCGAATCAGTGGAAGAAGTGCTCGACATCACGCGCGATGATGCCGGGGCCATCGTGGGCCTGGGCGAGGCCGGGCCGCGGGTGCTCGCGGAGCAGCTGCTCGTCTCCATGAACTTCTGGGCGGTCAACCGTTCGGTCTTCCCGGACCTGCATGGCGGATTCGAGCGCTTCATTTCGCGTGCTGACCTGCAGCGCGACGAGTTTCCCCTTCCCGTGGCCATCCAGGATATCCTGGATCACGATGACCGCTGCGTCCGGGTCCTGGCACCGCGGAGCCGCTGGTTCGGGATCACGTATCACGATGACGTCCCTGGCGTGCGCAACGCACTGGCCCGGCTGGTAAGCGCCGGAGTCTACCCCGAGCGTCTGTGGAGCTGATGCCAGCCGAGGTGCGCGCATTCGCGTTTGACGGCGAACCCTGCGCCATCTCTCCGGAGCCAGGCGGCCATATCAATCAGTCCTACCGGGTGCTCTGTTCCAGTGCATCCGGCGAGCGGGCCTACCTGGTTCAGCGGCTGAATCAACGGGTATTTCGGGATGGCGCGGCAGTGATGGCCAATATCCACGCCGTCACGACTCATCTCCGGGCTTTGCCGGTGACCCGGCGTGCGCATCTTCCCTTGCAGCATGAACTGACTCTGGTGCCCACGAAATCGGGCCAGCCATGGTACACCGCCCAGGACGGCGGCCTCTGGCGCGCGTTTCCATACCTGCCCGGCGCGGTGGCACCTGCGAGGGCCGTCACCCCGCCAGTGGCGTACTCGGCGGGTCTCGCGTTCGGCAGCTTCCTCGAGTTGCTTCGCGACTACGCTGGACCGCCATTGGCCTGCTCGATTCCTCACTTTCATGACACAGCGTGGTATTTCGAACGCCTGGAGACGGCAGCACGGGAAGACGTCGCGGGTCGCA
>CBINCZ010000270.1:0-4314 GCA_966249295.1 uncultured Gemmatimonadales bacterium | reverse complement strand
CCCTCTGTGTATCCATCGCCTATCCTATTATTCCTGCAGCACGAACGTCACCTTCATGACCACGCGATACTTGACGATCTTGCCGTTCTCGATGTCCACCTTCATGGACTTGACCCAGGCGCCTTTCACTTCCTGGACCGTCTTGCCGGCCCGCTGGACACCGGCGGTGATGGCATCCTCGAAGCTCTTGGACGAGGTAGACGAGATTTCGATGACCTTGGCGATGGACATGGGGGAGTCCTTTCCGGTTACTTGACCGTGAAGTCGCGGGTGCCGGCACTCTTGCCGTCCACCCACACTTCAACATGATAGTCACCGGTGGGCAGGCCGCCAGGACGGGAGATGTGGAACTCGGTGGCCGTCGGCCCGGTCGGCGTGATGCTGAGCGAGGTGGAGTCCACGCGCGCCTCGTTGCCGTCCTTCTCATAGGTCCAGACCGCCGTCAGGGTCGAGCCCGTCGCCGCCCCGCCCTCGGTCTTGACCGAGGCGTAGATGGTGTCGTTGGGACCGAACTCGGTCTTCGGCATGGTGATGTTGCGATCGCCGCCTACCGCGCTGCCCAGCTGGATGTCGGCGACGCTGAGCCCCGCGCTGGCATTCGCGCTGGTGTCCACCGCCGGCGGCTGGGTGCCTTCCATGATCGGCTGGGTGTTGTCCTTCTTGCTGCAGGCGGCCACGGCGGCGATGGCGAATCCGGCCGCGAGCATGTGCAGTCGAGCGTGCATGGGTCACTCCTGTAAGGTTCAGGATTCAGGTATCTCGAGGACCTGATCAGGATAGATGAGATCGGGGTTCTTGATCTGGTCCTTGTTTGCCTCATAGATCTGCTTCCACTTTGATGCATCGCCATACACTTCCTTGGCGATCTTCGACAGGCTGTCGCCCTTCTTGACCGTATACTTCTGGTGCGTCGTGCTCGTGGCCGAGCCCGCCTGGCTGCCGGTCGTTGGCGCGCTGGAACTGGCGCCGCTCTTGACGCCGGAAAAATCGGGCATGGACTTATCGTCTGGCTTTGACATGGTATATCCCTTCTACATGAGTCCGAAGTGCCGTCCTGGCTCCCGGGCAGGCCAAGCGCTACCGGGGCAGAAGTGCCAATATGGACCCTTCCGGAAACCGGTTACGTGAGCCGGGTCACAAGCAGGCGTGCCAGGGCGACATCGCCCAGGCGCGGGGCCGTGGTGGCGTGGCTCGTGGGTGTCGGGGCCGTGGGCGCCATCTCGGCGATGCTGGCGCGCCGGGGCGCGTGGTTCGACGCGCTCCAGAAACCGGCGTGGACGGCGCCCGGCTGGCTGTTCGAATCGGCCCAGACCCTGTTTCTTGCCTTTCTTGCGATCGGCGCATGGCTGGTCTGGCGCGAGCGGAGCAAGGTCCCGGTGCGGCTCCCGCTCATCTGGTTCGGTGTCATGCTCGGGCTGGGCGCGCTCTGGGCCCCGCTGCTCCAGGGCCTCCGCCGTCCTGATCTTGCCATGCTCTGCCTGTCGGCACTCTGGGTCGTCATCGTCATGACGATGATCAGCTTCCATCGGGTCCGCGCCGCCGCCGGCTGGCTGCTGCTTCCCTGGCTGCTCTGGATCACCTATGCTGGAGCGCTGGTCCTCTCGATCTGGGTCCGGAACGGGTGACCAGTTCGCTGTATGACCGGATCCACGCCATTGTCCGGCGGATTCCCCGGGGCCGGGTCGCCACCTATGGCCAGGTGGCAGAACTTGCCGGCCTGCCCGGGCGGGCACGCCAGGTGGGCTACGCCCTGCACGCACTGCCGGCCAATTCCGCCGTGCCATGGCACCGGGTGCTCAATGCCCGCGGCATGGTGAGCCTGCCACCGGGATCGCGATCGGCCCTGGATCAGCGCCTGCTGCTGGAGCGGGAAGGCGTACATTTCGACCAGCGGGGTCAGGTCCCGCTGGCGCGGTTCCGCTGGCGCCCCACCTCACGAGGAGCACGATGAGCATTTCCATTCCACGCCCTGCGCCGGACGAGTACACGGAGTGGTACGCCGGCTACATCGCGGAAACCTCCGATATCAAGGACCTCGTCACCCACCTCGGCAAGCAGGGCGACGAGACCCGCAAGCTGTTCACCGCCCTCTCGGAGGAGCAGGCCAACTTCCGCTATGCCCCCGGCAAGTGGAGCGTGAAGGACATCGTGCTGCATCTTGCTGACGCGGAACGGGTCTTCAGCTATCGCATGCTCTGCTTCGCGCGCAATGACCAGCAGGCACTGCCAGGGTTCTCAGAGAGCGACTGGGCCGCCGCCGCCGGCGCCGAGGTGCGCGGGATGGCGGGCCTCGCCGCCGAACTGCATGCGGCGCGGGCGTCGACTGTGGCACTGCTGCAAGGGCTGGGTGAGGACACCCTGATGCGACGCGGCATCGCCAATGAGAATCGCTTTACCGTGCGGTCCATTGCCTGGATCATCGCCGGGCACGAGCTGCACCATCTGCGTATTGTTCGCGAACGCTATCTCACATCCTGATCCCGTCACCCGGACCCAGCAGCATGAAATTCGCCCTTGCCATCGTTCTGGTTGCCCTGACCGCCTGCACCTCGCAACAGGCCGAGCGCTCGGCGCCCGACCAGTCCGCCCAGTCCATCCCGTCCGCCCAGTCCGCCTCCGTCACCCCGGTGGAAACCGGGGCCGTCATGACAGTCTACAAGTCCCCCACCTGCGGTTGCTGCCAGAACTGGGTGGACGCGGTGAAGGCGGCGGGCTTCACGGTCGACGTGCACGACGTGGATGACGTGACGCCGATCAAGGACGACGCCGGCGTGCCGGCCGACAAGCGCTCCTGCCACACCGCCATCATCGATGGCTATGCCATCGAGGGCCATGTACCGCCGGCCACCATCAAGAAACTGCTCGCGGAGCACCCCAAGATCGCCGGGCTGGCAGTGCCGGGCATGCCGGTTGGTTCTCCCGGGATGGAGATGCCGGGCCGGCAGCCGGACCACTACGACGTGATCGCCTTCCAGGCCAACGGCAGCTCGTCGGTATACGAGAGTCATTGATGCGAATGGCTCGGGTCGCGGGACTCGTGCTGCTGGTTGCTGGTTGCCAGGGTCCGGCTCCGGTCCCGTGGCCCGCGCTCGCGCGGGAAACCCAGGTGAGCGGCACGTCGGCGCTGCTGCAAGCGGTGAGCGCAGTCAATGACAGCGTGGCCTGGGTCAGCGGCCAGCGCGGCACCTGGGCGCGTACCCTCAACGCCGGGCTCACCTGGAAGGTGGGAGGGGTGCCGGGTGGTGACACGCTCCAGTTTCGCGATGTCTACGCGCTGAGTGCCGACACCGCCTGGCTGCTCAGCTCCGGCAACGGCGAACTCTCCCGCATCTATCGCACTACCGATGGTGGTGCCAGCTGGACCCTGCAGTTCCAGAACGCCGATTCCGCAGCGTTCTACGACTGCATGGATTTCTGGGATGGCAAGCGGGGATTGGTCTACGGCGACGAAGTCAATGGCCGGCTGATGATCCTCGAGACTACCGACGGCGAACACTGGTCGCTGATCCCGAGGGAGCGCCTGCCGGATGCGCTTCCCGGTGAAGGCGGCTTTGCCGCGAGCGGCACCTGTCTCGTCACCGCTCCCGATGGCCGAGCCTGGATCGGCACCGGCAACGGCGTCAGGTCACGCGTGCTGCGCACCGTCGATTACGGACAGACCTGGAATGTGAGCGAGGCACCCATTGCCGCCGGCGAGGCCGCCGGCATCGCCACCATCGCCTTCACCGATGCGCGCGTCGGTGCCGTGCTCGGCGGGCCCATCGGCAGCCCCGACGCCGTCACCGACAACGTTGCCATCACTCGCGACGGCGGTGTGACGTGGGACTCGGCTGGCCGGCCCACCTTTGCCGGCGCAGTGTACGGTGCGGCGTTCGTGCCGGGCACCAGCACGCTGATCGCCGTGGGCCCCAAGGGCGCCAGCATTTCCAACGACGCCGGCCGCCACTGGGCCGTCCTCGATACGCTCAACTTCTGGGGTCTCGGCTTCTCACCCGGCGGGGCAGGATGGCTGGTGGGGACGAGGGGAAAGATTGTGCACCTGCGAAGATGACAGCTGGACGGCTGGACGGCTGGACGGCTGGACGGCTGGACGGCTGGACGGCTGGACGGCTGGAACTCAAGGGTAAGAACCAGCCGTCCAACCGTCCAGCCGTCTAGCCGTCTACTTCTCCAGCCCTTCCTTCAACGCCTTCTCCATCACATCCCCGAACCGGTCAATCTCGTCCAGCGTCGTGTACACGTTGGGCGTGACGCGGACGCCGGAGAATTCCGGGTGATTGATGGGCGTGGTGACAATCTGGTGCTTGTCGTGCA
>CBINCZ010000269.1:0-4334 GCA_966249295.1 uncultured Gemmatimonadales bacterium | reverse complement strand
GAGCGGGCGTGAAGGCGCCGATCTCGCTGGCATGGCCGACTGGCTGCACCAGCGCTATCGCGATTCCGCACCGGCCGCCCGCTGCTTCGATTCCTACCTGTACGAGGCAGGCGAGCCGACGCCGGCCATGCGGGATCGCACGTCACTCTCGTGGAATGTGCTGATGGAAGGCGTCGCCGAGCTGCCGGAGGACTCGACATGGACGCCGCCGAGTACGCTCATGCCCTCCCAGGGGCTGGCCATCCTGCGCGACCCTCGACGCTATGTGAGTCTCGAGGCCGGTGCCTGGAGCGGCGGCCACGGTCATCCAGACAGGCTGCATCTGTCGTTGTTCGCGGACGGGATCAGCTGGCTCACTGATCCCGGCACCGGCAACTATGTGGATCGCGACCTCTTCTGGTACCGCTCCACCCTGGCGCACAATGCGCCCCTGCTGGACGGCAAGTCCCAGCATGGTGGCGACGCGCACTGTGATGCCTTCGAGGCGGGCGAGGAGTGGTCGTGGGTGCGAGCAGCGTGGGACGACGTGACCCGCACCATCGTCGTGGGTCCGGCCTACCTGCTTGACGTGGTGCAGCTCGCAAGCGACCGGAATCGGACCGTCGAGCTGCCCTGGCATCTCGCGGGCGCGCAGATCCCCGGCTCGGCCGCTCGGCCTGCCGAACTTGATCTTGGTGAATTCGTCGAGGATGTGCGCCAGCTCACGCCCGGCGCCGACGGGAGCTGGCATGTCACGGTCATCGAACGGAACCAGCCGCTCGCGCTGACCTTTGCCGGTGCTGGCGAGCTCTTTAGTGCCACCGGCCCGGGACTACCCACCGCGGAGCCCGTCACCCCCGCGAAAGCGGGGGCGAGCGGCCGGGACGCCAAGCCCTTCCTGCTCCGCCGAGGCAGTGGCAACGACGTGGTGTTCGCCACCGTGCTTTCCATGGGCGACCAGCAGGCGGAAGTCTCCATCGAGGGCGGGACTGTGAGCGTGGAGCTCGGTGGCGAGCGTCACGTGCATGTCCAGCTGAGTGACGGATGGGAAGTGCAGACCCCAACCGGCCGAGTGCGCCTGGGTGGACGGCTCCTGCGCCAGCCCGCGTTCGAGCCGCTGCTGACTCGCGTGCGCAACGATCCCGCACGGGGCACGGCGCTGCGGGTACCCGAGCCGCCTGCGCTCGATGGTTCAGCCGAGGGGTTTGACGAAAGCGCGCCGCTCATGCTGGATCACGATGACCAGTACCGCAGGAGTGAGGAGCCCTACCTGGGTCCCGAAGTGTTCAGCGCCCGGGCCAGCGTCAACTGGGATGACGACGCGCTTTACGTCGCGGTGGACGTGCTCAAGTCACCGCCGATTTTCCGTCCCGCCGACGCCGCACCGCTGGAGTTTGACAACGACGTCGAGGACATCCACTCCGACGGCCTGCAGCTGTACCTGCAAGATCCCGAAAGCGGCATCTGGGGCGTGCTCGTCGTTCCCGATGCCGGAGGCACGCTTCGGGTTCGTCCTGCCGGCGGCTCGGACGCCGATCCCGGGTCGGTGCGGGGGGCCTGGATGCTGACCGACGAGGGATATCGCGTCACGCTGGCACTGGCCCCCGATTTCTGGCCCGATCTCGCAATGCTCGAACAGGTGCGGTTCGACCTGGCGGTAAATGAAATGCGGCCAGAGCGCCAGCGCCGGGCCGGACAGCTGATCTGGAGCGGGGGCGGTGGCTGGGTGTACTTGCGGGGAGACTGGCACGATGCCAGCCGGCTGGGCGTGCTTGACCTCGCATGAGCTCACGCATTCCCGGCTTCACATCGACTGGAAGCAAGCGTCCCGAAGCGCTGTACGGTGTCGCGCAGCCGGATGGGGCACCGCTCCGGATGGTCCGCGCGTCGGGATGTCGCGTCACCGCCGATGACGGCAGGCAGTTCACCGATTTCATCATGGCGCTCGGTGCGGTCGCCCTGGGCTATGCGCATCCCGCCGTCACCGCGGCCGTGTCGCAGGCGGCGAGCGACGGCCTGGTCGGGCCGCTTGCCCCCGTGCTCGAGGAACAGGTCGCTGCGCACCTGGCTGGGCTGCTGCCATGGGCGGAGCAGGCGCGGTTCCTGAAGACTGGTGCCGAAGCAGTGGCGGCAGCGATCCGGATCGCGCGCGCACACACCGGGCGCACGCATGTGATCGGGTGCGGCTATCACGGCTGGCTGGATGGCACCCAGGAGCCCGGGACGGCCGGCGTGCCCCCCGATATCAGCGCGCTGTTCAGCCGCATCCCCTTCAATGATCCCGAGTCCGCAATACGACGCATCCGCGCTGCGGGGGATCAGCTCGCCGCCGTCATGATCGAGCCGGTAATCGAGGAGGCGCCCTCGCCGGAGTGGCTCACGACACTTCGGGACGAAACCCGGCGCGTCGGAGCAGTACTCGTCTTTGATGAAATCAAGACAGTCGGCCGGGTGGCGCTGAAGGGCGCCGCGGGACGCTGGGGCGGCGACCCCGACCTCGTGGTGCTGGGCAAGGCGATCGCCAACGGCATGCCGCTCGCCGTGGTGGCGGGACGTCGCGACGTCATGTCGGCGGTAACAAGGACCTGGATCAGTTCCACGCTTGCGACGGAATTCGTGTCGCTCGCTGCCGCTGAAGCGACGTTGCGGGAGCTGGAACGGGCCGACGTGCCGGCTCACATCGAGCGGGTGGGCGGGGAGCTGTTGACGGGACTGCATCGGCTGGCCGGAGAGCACCCCGCATTGCTCCGGCGTGCGGTCGGTCTTCCCTCGATGTGCTTCCTCGAGTTCACAACCGGCGATCATGGCCGGGAGATCGTGGTCGAGGCGGCCCGGCGCGGCCTGCTCTTCAAGCGGTCTGCCTACAACTTTGTCTCACTGGCACACGACGAGCGCGCCGTTGCCGACGCGCTCGATGTGCTTCAGTCCGTGTTGAACGACCTGCGCTAGTTGGAGTTCCGGCCTCTCCCGAACTGCCGGCGCCGTTCCTGCATCAGGCGCTCGGACTCGGCCTTCTTCCAGGTCTCGTATTTCCCCTTCTGGTCCGGTGTCATGATGGCGGCGACACTGGAGTCGAATGACTGGGCGGCCTCCTGCAGTGCACGAGACTGGGTGCGCGAGGCCTGCATGATCTCCATGCCCTGATCCCGATTGCCCGCCTGCATGGCTTCGCGCGCCTTGGCGCGCCGTGCGGCGACGCTGTCACGAAGTGGCTGCGTGGCCTTCACATGGGCATCACGAAGCCTGGTGTACTGGGCGGCCTGATCGCCGCTGAGGCCGAGCGCCTTGGTCAGCACATCGGCGGTGGGGGGAACTTCCATCGCATAGGGGCTCATGTTGGCCATGCGGCCGCCACCCATGCCCCGTCCGGCGCCATTGCCCTGCGCCGCGAGCGCGGCCGGGGCGAGCAGTGCCAGGACGGCGAACTGCAGGGAACGCATCTTCATAGTACGACATCCTCCAAGGGGTTCGTGCCGGCCCGTACGGGGGCCTGGATCAAGTACGCAGCACGGCAGGGATGTGTTGACTCGACACCGTTGCCCGATCCGCGCATCTTCCGCCTGTGCTGATCGACGTCCACGTTCACTTCCTCCACGCCAGGTCGCCGCGCGGCGACTGGCAGGCGCGCAACGACAGCCGCATGCGCGCGGCGGAACGCATCGGCATTACCTGGCAGGTGTCGTCCATCCTGGGCACCTGGGGTGGACGGTCGCCCATCTACTTCCCGTCACCGACGGACGTGACGCTGGCCAACGAGATCCAGCGCGAGATGGCAGCCCGGTATCCTCACGGGGTGCGCGGCTACGTCCTCGTCAATCCCAACTTTACCGAGCACGGTCTGTCCGAGATGTCGCGGGGCAGGGCGGGTGGGATGATCGGCCTCAAGCTGGCGGCCAGCCGTCGCGCCGATGACCCCCTGCTCGATCCGCTCTGCGAAGCCGCCGCGCAGTACGGGTTTCCCGTGCTGCAGCACGTCTGGCAGCACCGCCGCCGCGATTATCCGGGCCAGGAGGCTTCCGACGCCGTGGAGCTGTGCCGCCTGGCGCGACGACACCCGACGGTTGCCTTTATCCTGGCGCATATCGGTGGTGGCGGAGACTGGCTGCACTCCCTGCGGGAGGTCCGCCGCGCGCCCAATGTCTTCGTGGACCTGTCGGGAAGTGGCGTGGACGGCGGCATGCTGGAGCGCTGCCTCGACGCCGTGGGTGCCGAGCGGTTGCTATGGGGCACCGACCTGACCATGGACACCGGACTCGCCAAGCTGCGTTACCTCGAGCGACTGCTGGGCGCGGAGGAGCTCGACTGTATCAGGTATCGCAACGCAGTCGCGATCTTTCCCGCCGGAAGCTTTCCGG
>CBINCZ010000268.1:0-4356 GCA_966249295.1 uncultured Gemmatimonadales bacterium | reverse complement strand
TCGACAACGACGCCAACTGCGCCGTGCTGGGTGAATGGTGGCAGGGCGCGGCGCAGGGTACGCAGCACGCCATTGGCTTCACGATCGGGACCGGGATCGGCGGCGGGATTATCGTGAATGGCCAGCTCTACCACGGTGCCTCCGGCTGTGCCGGCGAGATCGGTCATACCACCATCGAGGCCAACGGCCGCCACTGCGCCTGCGGCAACTACGGCTGCCTCGAGGCGTACGCCTCGGGTCTCGCCATCGCCCGGCGCGCGGTGGAAGCCATCGAGTCCGGCGAGGTCACCACGCTGCTCGAGCGTGCCGGTGGCGATCCCGGCAAGATCACCGCGCGCACGGTTTACGATGCGGCCCATGAGGGCGACGAGCTGGCGCGGGAGCTGGTGCACGAGACCGCCCAGTTCCTGGGCGCCGGCGTGGCCAACCTGGTCAACGTGTTCAATCCCGAAGTTGTCGTCGTCTGCGGCGGCGTCACCCGCGCGGGCGACCTGCTCTTCGTGCCGCTTCGGCGTGAAGTGAGCCGCCGGGCCTTCAAGCCGGCGGTAAAGGCGGTGCGCATCGTGGCCCAGCAGCTGGAGGCACCGGGTGTCTTCGGGGCAGCGCGGGTGTTTGTGGGGAGGATGGAGTGATGGTGGTCGCAAGTCGTAGGTCGTATGTCGTACGACTTATGACGTACGACTTACGACACTTACCCGGTCCCGGATCCAACCCGTGCACCGCATAGGCGTCATCGGCTCCCTCGTCTGGGACACCATCCACGGGCGCGATCCAGCCGCGCCGGCGGTGGAGGAATGGGGCGGCATCGCGTACGCGCTGGCCGGTCTCGATGCAAGTCTCGACGATGACTGGCAGATCGTGCCGCTCATCAAGGTGGGGCGCGACCTCGCGCGCGAAGCGTCGGAGCTCTATCGCACCCTCTCGCACCTCGCGCCGGCTACGCGGCCCATCGAGGTGGACGTGCCTAACAACCGGGTCGAGCTGCGTTATGAGCAGACGATCCGGCGCTGCGAGCGGATGTCTGGCGGCGTGCCGGGCTGGACCTGGCCGGAGCTGGGACCGCTGGTGGTCGATCTCGATGCGCTGTATATCAATTTCATCTCCGGCTTCGAGCTCTGCCTTGGTACCGCGCAGGCGCTGCGCCGAGGGTTCGCGAAGCCGATCTACGCCGACCTGCACAGTCTTTTTCTCGGCATGCACCAGGACGGCATCCGCCAGATCCGGCCGCTGCCCGATGCACCATCGTGGTTCGAGTGCTTTGACGTAGTCCAGATGAACGAGGACGAGATGCGCCAGCTCTCGGATGAGCCACTCGGTGTCGCAGCCCACGCGCTGGCCCGCGGCACCCGCGCCCTGCTGGTGACATTGGGTGCACGCGGGGTCGCCTATATCGCCGACCCGACGTTCGACGGCTTCGGGCGGCCGGGACCCGGCGGAGCTATCCGCACCGCCCGCCTGGCCCCACCGGCGGCGGATGCGGTGGACCCGACCGGCTGCGGAGATGTGCTGGGCGCCGCCACCATGGGCCGCCTGGTCTCCGGCGACTCGCTGGAGGCGGCCATTACGCATGCCAACCGGCTGGCCGCACGCAACGCGACGCTGCGGGGCGCGAGCAGGCTGGCGCCGCTGCTGCGCGGCGCACTGGCGGGCGTGTGACGCGCGTGGTGCAGGTGCCGGCCAGCTTCGACGACCGGAGCTTTGATCAGTTTGCCGAGGCGTGCGGCGGGTGGCCGCCCGATGCCCGGCTGCTCATTGACGCGCGGCAGACGCAATGGTTTTCACCCTATGGCCTGGTCGGCCTCCTCACTGCGGGCCAGGCGCTCAAGGATGCCGGCCTGCCAGAACCGCTCTTCACCGCGCCGCAGAGCGACGACGTCAAGCGCTACCTGGCGCGGACCGGGTTCTTTACCCACTCGGAGGGGCTGTTCGAGATCCATGGCCGGGTGCCCAGGGCGGCGACGGGCGCAACCGATGCACTGCTCGACATCCGGGCCATCCGGGCCATGAAAGATGTGCATGAGGCCGTCAGGGGTGTCTCGGACAACGCCACCCGGATCCTGGTGGAGCAGCTGGGGATCAATCCCAAGGAGACCTACGGCTTCGGGATGGCGCTTTCGGAGGCATGCCAGAATATTGTGGAGCACGCTGGCGCCGCCGGCTGGGTGGCAGTGCAGAGCTACACCTGGCGCCGCCGGCTGGGCCGACGAGTGGTGGTCATCGCCGTGAGCGACAGCGGCGTGGGCTTCCGGCACTCGCTGGAAGCCACCCATGCCCGGCAGTACGGAGAGCGCTGGGGTGACGGCGCTGCCATTGAGGCGGCCCTGATCCAGAATGTCAGCCGCTTCCGCGATCCTGGTCGTGGCCAGGGCCTCGCCTTCATCAAGCGGTTCATTCACCAGTGGAACGGCAAGATCTCGATTCGCAGCGGCACAGCCCGGCTGTCCATCGTCCCCGACTGGGATGATGATGCCCCGCTGGCCGAGCACCTGCCGGCGTTTCCCGGCGCGCAGGTGCAGATAACCATCCCGGCGCCCGGAGCTGCCGCCTCATGATCCAGACCATCCGCCTGCATCATCTGCTCCGCGAATCACCTTCCGGCGACTCCCGCTGCCTGGTCACGAGACCCACCGGGGCCGCCGTGCGGAACAGCATCGAGCGGGTGCTGGAGGCGAGTCCCTGCGTCACCGTCTTCCTGGACTTCACTGAGGTGGACCTGCTGGACCTGAGCTGCGCCGACGAGGTAGTGGCCAAGTTCCTGCTCGGCGCCATGGCCAATGAGTGCTACGTTGTGCTCCGCAACCTGCGGCAGGACCAGGTGGACGCCGTGGATCATGTCCTTCGCCACCATCGGCTGGCGGTGGCGTCAGTGGCCTGCGAGGACGACTCCTCCGCCGACCTCCTGGGCTGGGTAGATGAGGACACCCGGGCGGCGTTCAGTTCGGTCGTGGACACAGGACCGACGACCGCGGAACTCCTCGCGGCGGACCTCAACTGGCCCTTTGACCGGGCGCAGCGCGCCCTCTCTACGCTCGCCAGCCGCCGGCTCGCTCGCGCCGAGCATGGCGCGTTCTATCCCCTGCCGTTCAGATGACGCGCCGGCGGCTCGGACTCTCCAGTACGGCCGTGCATGGCGCCGCCGCCCGGCGGGCCGACTGGGCACCGGTCGTTCCCGCCATCGTCCAGAGTTCCACCTTTGCCAGCCCGGTGGGGAGCGACGAGGAAGTCCTCTACACCCGCTACGGCAACAATCCGAACCAGGAAAGCCTGGCGCGCAAGTACGCGCTGCTGGAAGGCGCGGATGACGCGCTCTTCGTGGCGAGCGGCATGGGCGCCACCGCGCTGGCGCATCTGGCCGTGCTCCGGCCCGGCGACCACCTGATCTCGAGCGCCTGGATCTACGGTGGCACGCGCAAGCTGTTCGATGAGGAATTCGGCCGGTTCGGGATCGATGTCACTTATGTCGAGCCGGACCAGCCGCGCAACTGGCGCGGTTCAATGAAGAAGCACACCCGCGCCATCTTCATCGAGACACCCACCAATCCCACCATGCGCATCCTGGACGTGGACGCCGTGGCGCAGGCGGCCCGGGAGCATGGGCTGGCCCTGCTGGTGGACTCGACCTTTGCGAGCCCCATCAACTTCCGGCCGCTGGAGCATGGGGCGGATGTGGTCATTTCCAGCGCCACCAAGTACCTCAACGGCCACAGCGATGTTATCGCAGGCGCCGTAGCCGGCACCACCTCATTCATCGAGGAAACCACCCGGCTCATGCGGCTCTGGGGCCAGGCCATCGATCCCCATGCCGCATGGCTGGTGGAGCGCGGCATGCGCACCCTCGAGATCCGCATGCAGCGGCACAACGAGAACGGCATGGCGGTGGCTCGCTGGGCCGAGAAGCACCCCAAGCTCGTGAAAGTGCATTATCCCGGACTTCCTTCTCATCCTGACCATGCCCTCGCCAAGGAGACACTGAACGGGTTCGGCGGGATGGTGGGACTCGAGATCAAGGGCGGCGTGCGCGGCACCGAGAAATTTCTTCGCCGGCTCAAGCTGGTGGCCCACGCGCCCAGCCTGGCGGGGGTAGAAAGCCTCATCTCGGAGCCGCGTCTCACTTCCCACAAGGCCATGTCATCGAGCGCCCGCGCCGACATCGGGATCCCCGACGGCTTCGTCCGCCTCTCCTGCGGTATCGAGGACGCGGACGATATCATCGCGGATCTGGAGCAGGCACTGGGGAAGTAGGGCGTAAGGCATAAGGCGTAAGGCGTAAGGCGTACGAGGGAACGAGACGCGTGACTCATGACGCGCGACTCCTAAGCCCTCTGCCCTATGCCCTAAGTCTCAGACGGCCTTCCC
>CBINCZ010000267.1:0-4370 GCA_966249295.1 uncultured Gemmatimonadales bacterium | reverse complement strand
CGCGCGCCAGCCTGGTCTGCATGATGGCCGGCGCCGACTTCATCAAGACCAGCACTGGCAAGGAAGGCGTCAACGCCACGCTCCCCGTGGGCCTGGTCATGGTGCGCCAAATCCGTGAGTACCTGGAGCGGACCGGCTACCGGGTGGGATTCAAGCCCGCCGGCGGGATCCGCAGCGCCAAGGACTCGCTCATCTGGCTCGGCATGATGAAGGAAGAGCTGGGGGACGCCTGGCTCCGGCCTGAGCTGTTCCGCTTCGGCGCCAGCAGTCTCCTCACCGACATCGAGCGCCAACTGGAGTATTTCGTGACTGGTCGCTACTCGGCCGACTACCGTCACCCACTGGGCTGATCATGGCATCCATCAGCGAAATCTTTGAAACCATGGAGTATGGGCCGGCGCCCGAGGCGGCCGGGCCGGCGCTCGACTGGATCGCGGAGCACGGCGGTGCACCAGGGCACTGGATCAACGGCAAGTGGGTGAAGCCGGCGGCCGGCGAGTGGTTCGACAGCGTGAATCCTGCGAGTGGCAAGCAGCTCGCCAAGGTGGCCCAGGGGAGCGCGCGGGACGTGAACGCTGCCGTGCGCGCCGCCCGCACCGCCCAGGCGGAATGGGCAGCCCTCGGCGGTCACGGACGCGCGCGGCATCTCTACGCGCTCGCGAGACAGGTGCAGAAGCATTCCCGGTTGTTTGCGGTGATGGAGTCGCTGGACAACGGCAAGCCGATCCGCGAGTCGCGGGACATTGATATCCCGCTGGTGGCCCGGCATTTCTATCACCACGCTGGATGGGCCCAGCTGATGGAGACCGAGCTGGCCGACATGGCGCCGCTCGGTGTCGTGGGGCAGATCATTCCGTGGAACTTCCCGCTCCTCATGCTCTCCTGGAAAATTGCGCCGGCACTCGCCATGGGAAACACGGTGGTGCTCAAGCCCGCCGAGTTCACCTCGCTCACGGCGCTGCTGTTCGCGGAGATTGCAGGGGAGGCCGGCCTGCCACCGGGCGTCATCAACGTCGTCACCGGCGATGGCCGCACCGGTGAGCTGCTCGTCAAGCATGACGACGTGGACCAGATTGCCTTTACCGGATCCACCGACGTAGGCCGGATCATCCGGGTGGCGACCGCCGGAAGCGGCAAGCGGCTCTCGCTGGAGCTGGGCGGCAAGAGCCCGTTTCTCGTGTTCGACGACGCTGACCTCGACCGCGTCGTCGAAGGTGTAGTGGACGCCATCTGGTTCAACCAGGGCCAGGTCTGCTGCGCGGGGTCGCGCATCCTGGTGCAGGAAGGCGTGTCCGAGCGGCTGGTACACAAGCTGCGCGCCCGGATGGAAATGCTGCGGGTCGGCAACCCGCTCGACAAGGCGGTGGACATAGGTGCCATCATTGCACCGGTGCAGCTCGAAAAGATCAGCCAACTGGTGCAGCAGGGGCGGGACGAGGGCGCCACGATGTGGCAGCCGTCCTGGAGCTGCCCCACCGAGGGCTACTTCTTCCCGCCCACGCTCTTCACCGATGTTGCACCGTCGGCGACGATTGCGCAGGTGGAGATTTTCGGTCCCGTGGTTGTGCTGATGTCTTTCCGCACTCCCGCCGAGGCGGTGGAGCTCGCCAACAACACCCGCTACGGACTGGCGGCGAGCGTCTGGACCGAGAGCGTCAACCTGGCGCTCGACATCGCGCCCAAGCTTGCGGCCGGCACCGTCTGGGTGAACTGCACCAATGTGTTCGACGCCGCTGCGGGATTCGGCGGTTACCGCGAGAGCGGATTCGGGCGCGAAGGCGGGCGAGACGGGTTGATGGAGTACGTGAGGCCAAGTTGGGAAGACGGGAAGGCGGGAAGACGGGAAGGCGGGAAGGTAGGAAGGCGGGAGGGCGGGAAGACAGTCGGGAAGGTGGGAAGACGGGAAGACGGGAAGACAGTTGGGAAGGCGGGAAGGCGGGAAGACGGTAAGAGCTTGAGGAATGAGCCCTTCCCGTCTTCCCGACTCCCCGACTTCCCGCCCATCGACCGTACCGCCAAGCTCTACATCGGCGGCAAGCAGGTGCGGCCGGATGGCGGCTACAGTGATCCGGTGCTCGACGCCGCTGGGCGTCATGCCGGCGAGGTGTCGCGCGGCAATCGCAAGGACATCCGGAACGCGGTCGAGGCCGCCCACAAGGCGCGCAGCTGGGCAGAGACCACAGCCCACAACCGGGCGCAGGTGCTTTACTACATCGCCGAGAACCTGGCGGGGCGTGCGGCAGAGTTTGCGGAGCGCCTGCGGCAGGGTGGGGAGGACGGAAAGGCGGGAGGGCGGGAGGTGGAGCTGAGCATTCAGCGCCTCTACACCTGGGCGGCGTGGGCCGACAAGTGGGATGGTCACGTACACCGGACGCCCTATCGCAACGTGACCCTTGCCATGCCGGAGCCACTTGGCGTCATCGGCATCGAGTGTGCCGAGGGGTCGCCGCTCCTCGCCTTCGTCTCCACGATGGCGCCTGCGATTGCCATGGGCAACCGGGTCGTGATGCTGCCGTCGGAACGCTGGCCGCTGGCCGCCACCGACTTCTACCAGGTGCTGGAGACGTCCGACGTGCCGGGCGGGGTCGTCAACATCATCACCGGCCCTCACGCTGAGCTCCGTCCCGTGCTGGCGGCGCACGACGATGTGGACGGCATGTGGCAGTTCGGGTCAGCCGAGGGAGCGGAAGAAGTCGAGCGGCTTTCCGCCGGCAACATGAAGCGCACGTGGGTCGCCTATGGGCGCCCGCGCGACTGGTTCGATGGGATGCAGGGTGAGGGCACCGAGTTCCTCGAGCACGCCACCCAGGTCAAGAACATCTGGGTGCCCTACGGTGAATAATGGTCGAATACATCACCCTCAACGCCTCGGCGGCAAAGCAGGTGCTGCAGCGCTGGACCGCGCACGTCACGCCGGGCCAGGTGATCGTCGTCGGCGCGGCGCTGTTGCTGGTGTGGGTGGTCTGGAAGGCGTTTGGGGGTGGAGTTAAGAGTTGAGAGTTGAGAGTTGAGAGTTGAGAGCCAAGAGCTAAGAGCCAAGAGCCAAACGCCAATAGCCAAAAGCGTTATCGTCGCTCAGCTTTCAGCTTTCAGCTTTCAGCTTTCAGCTTTCAGCTTTCAGCTTTCAGCCTTCAGCTTTCAGCTTTCAGCTTTCAGCTTTCAGCTTTCAGCTCCCTGTGCTTAATCGACTTCCCCTCCACCAGGAACACCACGTCTTCCCCGATATTGGTGGCCAGGTCGGCCACGCGCTCCAGGTTGCGGCTGACCAGGGCCAGCTCCATCCCTGCGCTGATGTTGCGCGGGTCTTCCATCATGTGGGTGAGCAGGATCCGGAACACCGAGCGGTGCAGCGCATCCACCTTGTCGTCGCGGGCGCAGACGTCGCGGCCGGCCTGGGCGTCGCCCCGGACGAACGCTTCCAGTGCATCGGCGAGCATCCCGCGTGCCATCCTCGCCATTTCGACCAGTTCAGGCTCGGGCGTGATGGGACTCGCGTCGAGCAGCCGCTCGGTGCTCTGGGCGATGTTGACGGCGTGGTCACCGACGCGCTCCAGGTCGCTGGCAATACGAAGCGCTGACGTCACCATCCGGAGGTCTCGCGCCATCGGCTGCTGCAGGGCGAGCAGCCGGATGCACTGATCCTCGATTTCCACTTCCATCGCATCCAGCCGCGCGTCGCCGGCGATCACCTGGGCCGCCTTCCCGGCGTCACGCTCCAGCAACGATTCCAGTGCGCGCGCCAGCGCCGCTTCGGCCTCGCCCGACATGGCGAGCAGGCGGACCTTGAGGTCGGCCAGCTCGTCGTGAAAGTGGCGATGTGTATCCGCCGTCATCCGAATCTCCCCGTGATATAGGCCTCGGTGCGCTCGTGTGCCGGGGCAGTGAAGAGCTGGCTGGTGCTGTCGAATTCGATGAGGCGACCGCCGTCGAGAAAGGCGGTCATGTCACTCACGCGCGCCGCCTGCTGCATGTTGTGGGTGACAATCACGATGGTGAACTCCTGCTTCAGCTCGAAGATGAGCTCCTCAAGCTTGCGGGTCGACGCCGGATCGAGCGCTGAGGCGGGCTCGTCCATGAGCAGGACTTCCGGCCGGTTGGCCAGCGCGCGGGCCAGGCAGAGGCGCTGCTGCTGGCCGCCCGAAAGTCCGGTACCAGGTGCATCGAGCCGATCCTTCACTTCGTCCCAGAGCGCCGCCTTGCGCAGGCAGGTTTCCACCAGCTCGGGGATGTGCCGCCTGGGGACGAGGGCGTTCAGGGATGGGCCGTAGGCCACATTGTCGTAGATGCTCCTCGGGAAGGGATTGGGACGCTGGAAGACCATCCCGACCCTCTGCCGCAGTGTCACCACATCAACTTCCACGCCGTAGATC
>CBINCZ010000266.1:0-4378 GCA_966249295.1 uncultured Gemmatimonadales bacterium | reverse complement strand
CGGAGCTGATTCCGCTCTGCCACCCGCTCGGGCTCGACGACATCAAGGTGGATGTGGTGCTCGACCCCCAGCTTCCTGGGGTGCAGGTCCGCGCCACGGCGCGCCTCCGGGCGCGCACCGGCGTGGAAATGGAGGCCCTGACGGCGGTCGCCGTTGCGTGCCTCACGGTCTACGACATGGTCAAGGCCGTGGACCGGGAGATGACCATCGAACAGGTTCGCCTGCTGGAGAAGGCAGGCGGTGCCTCAGGATATTGGAGCCGGCAGCAGGATGGCCGGCAGGACCAGGAGACACGGAACGATGACCACCGCTCGTAGTGGCCGCCGTAAACGCGCCTGGGTGCTGTTCGAGCGCCTGCTGGTGCGTGCCGGGCTCGTGATGTCCGCAGGCTTCCTGCTCAGCGCGCTGGGGGGCTGGACCGAGGTCCGTGCGCGCGCTGTCGCCGATTCCACGTCGGCGGCACTGGACGCGCTCACCGCGCACATCGAAGGAAATTTCGACACCAAGTTCGACCGTGCCCAGCATGAAATGAGCATGGTCCTCATCGAGGTGCAGCGCACGGTCGCGATCGACGCCTATGTCAGGCGCTACGGCATCAAGCATGACCTGGCCCGCGCCATCTATGACATTGCGCTGGATGAAGGGATTGACCCGCCGCTGGCGTTCCGGCTGGTGCAGGTGGAAAGCGACTTTCAGCGGCAGGCCCGCAGCACGGCGAACGCGCTGGGCTACACCCAGGTACAGCTCGCCACCGCGCATGCCTATGATCGCGACGCGACCGAGGCAGACCTGTTCGACCGGGACACCAACCTGCGGCTGGGATTCCGCTACCTGAAGGACCTGCTGCGCCAGTTCGATGGGGACATGCACCTGGCCCTGCTGGCCTACAACCGGGGTCCGGCACGGGTGGAGCAGATTCTGGCCGAGGGCGGTGACCCGCGCAATGGCTACGCAGGAACGATCCTCCGCCGTGCGCACCCGCCGGCGATGCCGTTGCGGGGCATGCCGAACTAGGCTGCTGGCTGTTGGCTGTTGGCTGCTGGCCGTAAACTGAAAGCCCTTCGGGAGTATCCGAAGGGCTTTTCGCCAATAGCCAATAGCCAGCAGCCAATAGCCAGCAGCCAACAGCCGTCTCTATCCAGGGATCCTCAACCGCTGTCCAATCCTCAGATGCGCCGAGGTCGACAGCCCGTTCGCCTTGCTCAGCGCTGACAATGACACGCCGTAGTGATGCGCCACGCCGGTGAGGGTCTCACCCGCACGCACCACGTGCGTCCGGCTGGCAGAACGGCTCGGCGTCACGCGGCTGGCGCGCTCCACCGTGGTCTCCCCGATCCGGAGTCGCTGGCCGATCCGGATCCGGCTCGAGTGCAGCCCGTTCCAGCGCTGGATCTGCGACACGCTCACGTGATAACGCACCGCCAGGCCCGACAGGGTTTCGCCCGAGCGCACCCGGTGAATGCGGACCTCGGGCACTGCCGGCTGGGCGACGTTGTGCGCGACCACCACCGACATGGCATCGTCAGCCGGGATCAGCAGCTTCTGCCCCGTGCGCACGTGCCCCTTGCGGCCTGGATTGGCCTCATAGAGCTGATCGGTGGTGATGCCATAGTGCCGCGCGATCGACGCCACCGTCTCGGTCTTCCCCACCACGTGCTCCTTGAACGAGACGTGCTCGCTCTCCGGCAATGCATCGAAGGCTGACTGGGTGGCCGAGCCGCGGCCCGGCGGCACCAGCACGATAGAAGACGTCTTGGGCGGGGTCACCAGCCGCAGGTATTCCGGGTTGAGGTCACGGATCGCCGCCATGGTGGTGTCGGCAAGGCGCGCAATCACGTCGAGCCCCGTCATGTCGGCTACCGAGACGGAGTCGGCGCGGAACGGCTCGGCAGTGCTGTCGACGGTGAAGCCGTACTTCGACGGCTCCTTGGCGATGAGGGCGGCGGCGATGAGCTTGGGGACATAATCCTTGGTCTCCCGCCGCAGGAGGCTGGTGTTGTAGAGCTTGAAGAACGTGGCGTCGGAATACAGCGAGTCGTCATCGTCGCCGCCGTCGAGCCGCTTGAGGCCGCGGCCCACTCTTCCCGCGCCGGCGTTGTACGCCGCGGCAGCCAGGTACGGCGAGCCGAACCGGTCGCGCAGGTCCTTCAGGTAGCGCGCCGCGGCTGACGTCGCCTTCACCGGATCGCGCCGGTCATCCACCCAGGAATCGATACGCAGGCCGTACCCGCGCCCGGTGGCTGCCATGAACTGCCACATGCCGACCGCGCTCGCCCGGCTCACTGCGCGGTTGGAAAAGCCGCTCTCGATCAGTGCCAGGTAGACCAGGTCCTCGGGAAGTTCCTGCGCCGCGAGTGCGCTGCGGATCATGCCCTCGTACCTGGGCAACCGCTCCAGCCAGATCTCCATGCGCTGGCGGCCGGGACCGGTGAAGAAGTCGAGATAGTACTGGACCCTGTCGTGATTATTGAACGAGGTCACATCGATATCCCACGTGACCGAGGCCGGCCCGCCCGACCCATCGTCGTCACTTCCCGCGGGGTGGGCAGCAGCCAGCTGCTCCAGTACCTCCGCGTCCGCGGCGGAATCCGCGGCCACAGCCACATCGGCATCGACTTCGGCACTGACAGGCCGCTCGCCACTGCGGACCGCCTGCTGCGCCGTGCTGCCGGCGGCTTGATCCGGTGCGCCGCTGGAGCCGTCAGACTCCACCGGCGCGGGTCCGGCCTCGCTCGCAGGGCCCGCCGCAGGAGCGCAGGCCGCCAGGAGCAGGATTGCAAAGACGTGGACTCGGTTAATAGCCGGCTCCTCAAGATCCGCCGGAAGGCGACGGCCGCTCAGATGGTTTCGGGGTCTCTTCGGACCTGAAAGGCTCGCGACTTTTCGCAAATCGCGGTGCAAATGTCGGCAGGCCGGCTGGGGGCCGGGCTGCCTGTGAGATGCGTCAGGCCCGGAATCGGTTGCGCGTCAGCGCATGAAAAAACGGTTGCCCAGGATCCGGTTCGTGGCATGAAGAACGGCAAGGGCCGCACCACGGGCAAAGTCGTCATCAGTCAGGTACGACCCGACCACCCGCTGGGCCTTCCCTTCCGTGTTGACGGTCAGGGACACAATGACCACCGTAGCGTCAAACGCCCGGACGGCCTTGACGCCCAGCAATTCGAAGCTGACGGCCCGGTTGACGGCAGCCTCGAGTGCCTGCACCGTCGCATCCGCGGCGCAGCGCAGCTCGCCGTTCTGGGAGGCCAGGCCCTCGCACTGCCCTTCGTACCGTTCGGTGTCTTTCCAGGTCAGGACTACACGTGCCCGGCAACGGCCGTTGGGCAGCCTGTCCAGCACGAACTCCGCGAAGCGGAGTCGCTCCTGGTATGGGGCGTTTGCGTCCATGTCGGCCGGATTGAGCAATGTTCAGGCCGGGTCGAAATGCACTTCGAGCTGGGGTCCCTGGGGGCGGGCTGCCTGGATGACATCCACCTCCAGGCGGGGCTGGCCGGTCTCGTCGGCGCCCACGGCCACCAGCACCACGGCGCCATCGGCCAGTTCGATCTTGAGCTGACGGAGGTCGGACCGCATGACGGCGTCCTGCAAGACGCTGCCACGCAACTGGGCAAGGGTGTCGGCCACCTGCCGGAGCTGCTGAAGTGAGAAATGCTGCGTCATGTCACTCTGCCTGATGTGCGGCGAGCTGCTCCGCGAGCAACGCCGACAGTTCGTCGTCTGGAATGGAGTCGGCCCGCGAGAACAGCGCTGCCTTGGATGCCGACTCGAAGGGATAGGACACCCAGACGGCTGACCGCCTGCCATCCGGGGTCGCAGCGCGAAACGAAAAGACCAGGCCCCAGAGCGCGGAACTGGCCCGCCGCTCAGCGGCGACGGTGACATGCCATCGGTCGGGACCGAGATTCACCACTCTCCACGGCATGTGCGGATCACTTCTCCTGGGACACGAGACGCAGGACGCGGGATGCGGAGCACGCCGATGACTGAAGACCGATGACCGATGGCCCTCCGCTCTTCCTGCCCGCCCTGCCCGTCATGCCCGCCCTGCCCGTCATGCTAATAACCTCGCGGCCCGTGCATCGGCGGCCGACGTGATAGTGCGGCGGACGGGAAGCTCGGCCACGGGAATGCCAGCGTCGTCCAGCGCCCTGCGAAGCCAGGCGAGCGCACCGGGGCCGGCGTCGTCGAGCTGCCGCAGGAATGGCGGCGGCGCCATGCGTGCACCCACAAGATACACACCGCCATCGGCGGCAGCACCGAGCACGATGGGCGAGTCAACAAGCAGCAGTGCGGCGTGACGCAACAGCGCTGCCTCGATGCCAGAGACAGGCCGCAGCAGCACCATCAGACGGCCCTGCTACGTCCGGAAACGGTGGCG
>CBINCZ010000265.1:0-4384 GCA_966249295.1 uncultured Gemmatimonadales bacterium | reverse complement strand
GCCTTCGTCGGGATGCAGCCGATGTTGACGCAGACGCCGCCCAGCTTGTCCTTCTCGACGACGGCGGTGCTCAGTCCCAGTTGCGCCGCGCGAATGGCGCACACATACCCGGCCGGTCCGCCTCCCAGAACGATGACGTCGAATTGTGCCACGGGATCCTCTGTCGTAAGTCGTAGGTCGTAAGTCGTGCCGGCAGACGGCTGGACGGTTAGACGGCTGGACGGCTAGTTCTTACCTTCGAGCTCCCAGCCGTCCAGCCGTCCAGCCGTCCAGCCGTCCAGCCGCCCAGCCGTCCAGCCGTCTACCACACCATCGCCAGCGGGTTCTCCAGCATCCGCTTGAGGGTGCGGAGGAACTGGGCGCCGGTGGCGCCGTCGATGACGCGGTGGTCGCAGGACATGGTGATCTTCATCCGCTTCCGCACTTCCAGCCCTTCGTCCGCGGGGACCGTCTGCTCGCTGATGCGCCCGATCGCCAGGATGCCCGCCTCGGGCGGGTTGATGATGGCGGTGAACTCGTCAATGTCGAACATGCCGAGGTTGGAGACCGAGAAGGTGCTGCCGGTGTACTCCTCAGGCGTGAGCCGGCGGTCGCGCGCGCGCGCGGCCAGGTCACGGGTCTCGGCACTGATCTGCCGCAGTGACTTGAGGTCGGCATTGCGGATCACCGGGGTGATCAGGCCGTCCTCGATGGCCACGGCCATGCCCACGTGCACCTCCGACCAGTAGCGGATGTGATCGTCCTGCCACCAGGCGTTGCACTCAGGATGCTGCGCCAGGGCCAGCGCGGTCGCCTTGATGATGATGTCGTTGAACGACACCTTGCCCTCGCCCACCGCGTTGATGGCCTCGCGCGCATCGGCCGCGCGCTCCATGTCCACCTCGGACGTGAGGTAGAACGTGGGCACCGGCCCGATCGACTGCACCAGCCGCTTGGCGATGGTCTTCCGGATCTGGGTGAGTGGGACGTCGCGGTACGCCTCGCCGGGCGGGATGACCAGCGTTCGGGCCGGCAGCTTGGAGGGCTGCGGCGCGGCCGCCGCGGCAGCAGGCCGGGCGGACTCGACGTCACGCTGGATGATGCGTCCCGCCGGCCCCGAGCCCTGGATGCTGGCCAGGTCGATGCCGCGCTCGGTGGCAATCCGGCGCGCCAGGGGCGATGCCTTGATGCGCTCGCCATTGCTCCGCTCCGCAGGCGCTGCGGTTGCAACCTTGGCCGCGGGTGCGGCTGCGGCAGCGGGCGCCGGCTCGGGCTTCCGCTCCGGCCTGGGCGCTTCCACCGGCTCCGGCTTCGGCCCCGCCGCCGCGGCAGACTTGCCCGTCTCGCCCGTCTTGCCCGACTTGTCCGCCCCGACCTCTTCTCCCGGCTTTCCGATCCACCCCACCACCTCGGAGACGGGGACGGTCTCACCCGCGGCCACCACCTGCTTCAGCAGGGTGCCCTCAGCGCGCGCCACCAACTCCATCACGGCCTTGTCGGTCTCGACGTCGGCCAGCACATCGCCGACGGCGACGGTGTCGCCCTCGTTCTTCTTCCACTCTATGAGGCGCCCTTCTTCCATCGTGGGCGAAAGCGCCTCCATCACGACCTTGGTTGCCATTGGTACCGTCGTATGTCGTAAGTCGTATGTCGTAGGCGCTGAGCGCTCAGCGCCTAGCGCTCAGCGTACAGAACCTTCTTCGCCGTCGCGACCACCGTGTCCGGATCGGGCTTGGCCGCTTTCTCCAGCGCGCGATTGTAGGGCATCGGCACGTCCGCCTGGGTCACGCGGAGCACTGGCGCATCGAGCTCGTCGAAAATGTTCTTCTGGATCTCGTACACCACCTGCGCACCGACGCCCGAGAATGGCCAGCCTTCCTCGACCACGACGCATCGGTGGGTTCGGCTCACGGATTCGAAGATGGCTTCGGTGTCGAGCGGCCGGATGGTGCGAAGGTCGAGCACTTCGGCGGAGATGTCTTCCTTGGCCAGCTTGTCCGCGGCCTTGAGCGCGACCGCCAGCGTCTTCGAGTGGCAGACCAGCGTGACGTCGCTGCCCTCGCGCTTCCGGTCGGCCTTGCCGATGGGGATGGTGTACTCGTCCTCGGGGACCTCACCCTTGGTGTTGTACAGCATCTCGCCTTCCATGAACACCACCGGGTTGTCATCCCGGATGGCGCTCTTCAGCAATCCCTTGGCGTCCGCCGGCGTGGCGGGCGCGATCACCTTGAGGCCCGGGACGTGGGCATACCACGCCTCGAAGGCCTGGGAGTGCTGCGCGGCGAGCTGCAGCGCGGCACCGCCCGGACCGCGGAAGACGATGGGGCAGCCGATCTGGCCACCGGACATGTAGCGCATCTTGGCGGCCGCATTCACCACCTGGTCAATGGCCAGCAGCGCAAAGTGCCAGGTCATGAACTCGATGACCGGCCGCAGGCCGGTCATCGCGGCGCCCACGCCGATGCCGGCGAAGCCGAGCTCGGCGATGGGCGTGTCCACGATCCGCATGGGGCCGAATTCTTCCAGCAGGCCGCGGCTCACCTTGTAGGCGCCATTGTACTCGGCCACTTCCTCGCCCATGAGGAAGACATTCTCGTCGCGCTTGAGCTCCTCGCGCAGCGCCTGGTTCAGCGCGTCACGATACGTCAGGACCGCCATCAGGACTCTCCCTCCGGGGCGTACACATCGGTGTACAGTTCGGACAGCTCCGGCTCGGGCGATTCCTCGGCGAACTTCTCGGCGTCGGTGACCTCGGCCGCCACGTCCTTCTCCAGCTCCGCCATGGCATCATCGTCGAGCAGGCCGGCCTCCCGCATGCGGGTGGCCAGCACCTCGATGGGGTCGCGCTGCTGGTACTGTTCCACTTCCTGCTTGGTGCGATACGTGCCGTGCGCCGCGTCGGACATCGAATGGCCGACGTAGCGATAGGTGCGGATTTCCATCAGGGTGGGAGAGGACTCCTCGCGCGCCCGCTGTACGGCGACGTCGGTGGCTTCCTTCACGGCCACGACGTCCTGCCCATCCACCGCCACTCCGGTCATGTTGTAGCTCGCGGCGCGCTCGTAAAGATCGGTGATCGCGGCTGCACGCCCCACCGCGGTTCCCATGCCGTAGCCATTGTTCTCGATCACGAAGATGACCGGCAGCTTCCAGAGTCCCGCCATGTTCAGCGTTTCATGGAACGCGCCGATGTTGGCCGCGGCCTCACCGAAGTAGCAGAGCGAGACCTGGTCAGTGCCGCGATACTTGGCCGAGAAGGCGAAGCCCGCGCCGAGGGGGATCTGGCCGCCGACGATGCCGTGGCCGCCCATGAAGTTCCGCTCGGCGTCGAACAGGTGCATGGAGCCGCCCTTGCCCCCGGAACAGCCGGTGGCCTTGCCGTAGAGCTCTGCCATCACGCTGCGCGCGGACATGCCGCGCGCGAGCGCCTGGCCATGCTCCCGGTAGGCGCTGACCACGTAGTCGTCGTCCCTGAGCGCAGCCAGCGTGCCGACGGCCACCGCTTCCTGGCCGATGTACAGGTGGCAGAAGCCGCCGATCTTGCCCAGGCTGTACGCCTCGCCCGCCTTCTCCTCGAACCGCCGGATCAGCAGCATCTGGCGCAGCCAGTGCCGCCACTCCGCCGCAGTTCCTTCACTCACGTCTGCTGCCTTGCGCGACCGTGTCGCCGTTCCTGCCATTACGTGGTCCTCTGCTGGGCCCGGGCGCGATCCACCTGCTCCCAGGCATGGTACGAACTGCGCGTCAGCGGGCTCGCCTCCACATGGGCGAATCCCATGCGCAGGCCTGCCGCGCGCAGCTCGGCGAATTCCTCAGGGGTATAGAAGCGTGCCACCGGCAAGTGTGCGTCACTGGGCCGGAGGTACTGGCCGAGCGTGACAATGTTGACATCGGCACGCCGCAGGTCGCGGAGGCAGAGGAGGATTTCATCCCACTCCTCGCCCATGCCGAGAATGATGCCGCTCTTGGTGAGCGCCGCTGCACCACCCAGCGCGCGCGCCGTGCGCAGGACCCGCAGCGCCCGGTCGTAGCGTCCGCCCGGCCGGGCCAGCCGATAGAGCCGCTCGGTGGTTTCCAGGTTGTGATTGAGGATGTCCGGCTCCGCCTCCATCACGATGGCCAGCGCGCGCTCGGAACCCTTGAAATCGGGAATCAGGACTTCTACGGACGTGTCCGGAAGTCGCTCCCGGATGGCCCGGATGCAGCCGGCAAACGCCTCGGCGCCGCCGTTCGGGAGATCGTCGCGATCCACCGACGTGATCACCACATGGCGCAGCCCCATGCGGGCTACCGCCTCCGCCAGGCGAAGCGGCTCCAGCGGGTCGAACGCCGCCGGCGTGCCATGGGACACCGCGCAGTAGGTGCAGTTGCGGGTGCAGACGTCGCCCAGGATCATGAACGTGGC
>CBINCZ010000264.1:0-4409 GCA_966249295.1 uncultured Gemmatimonadales bacterium | reverse complement strand
CCTCCAGTTCCCCCCGCGCGGGCTCGACCGGTTCCAGCCGGCCGTGGCCCGCGGCGAGTGGCGACCCTGACTGAAACCTGGTCACCCCGTTCTACGTCGCTACTGAACCACATCACCTTCAGGAGTCGCTCGCGATTATCATGCATTGTCGTACTGGTTTTCTGGTCGCGGCGCTGGCCGCCCTGGCCGCGGCCCCGCTGGCCGCGCAGGGCTATGGCTCCGCAGTCGCCATGGGCGACGGGGTCGCGTTCGTCAGCCAACCCGGCAATGACTACGCGCCCGGATTCGTGTACATGTACCGCACGGCCGGCGGCCAGTGGGCCCCGGCGGGGCGGCTCGCCGCCCCCGATTCGGCCCGGGCGGACGGGTTCGGCAGCGCCGTGGCGCTGGATGGCAGCACCCTGATGGTCAGCAGCAGCACCAACGGCAACAACAGGGGCAAGGTGTACGTCTTCTCGGGCTCCGGAACCCAGTGGAAGTCGGCCCAGGAGCTCACCATCACCGCCGACTCCGGGCGGTTCGGCCAGTCCATCATGCTGGCCGGCAACATGGCGGCGATCAGCGCCCCCGCCTTGGACGGTGGCAAGGGAGCGGTCTACCTCTTCAAGCGGTCCGGCTCCCAGTGGACGCGCGACACCATGATCCAGCCCTCGGACGCCGAAGCCAGGTCGGGGTTCGGCTCCAGCGTTGCGATGCAGGGTGACCTCATGGTCATCGGCGCCGTCGGCGCCGATTCCGGCGTCGGCACCGCCTATGTCTATCGCAAGGCGGGCACCGGCTGGACCCAGGAGGCCAAGCTCCGCCTTCCCGGGCTCGACGGCCGTGCCGGCATGGGCTCCTCCGTCGCCATCAAGGACGGCGATGTCTACGTCGGAATCCCGCAGGGGTTCGGCTTCACCGGCGCGGTAGCCATCTTCACCCACGACACGGCGCGGAAGCGCTGGACCAGCCGCGAGCGGCTGCAGGCGTTCGATGCGGCGGGCGGAAGCCGGTTCGGCTCGTCCATTGCCTTTGTGGGCAATGAAATCTGGGTCAGTGCGCCGGGCGCCGGGCGCGGCATGGGCGCCATCTACCGGATGAGCTACGACGCCGACCACAACATCACGTCAGCGACCAAGCTCTCCCCGGATAGCTCGGTCGGCCGCAGCTTCTTCGGCATGGGCATGCTGGTCGGTGCCAATGGCGGCGTGGTCACCATGCCGTTCGCCGACGGCGGTGACGGCAAGGTCGCGGTGCTGGCCAGGAGCGGCAACACCTGGAGCGTGGGCAAGGTCCTCGGCGGCGAGATCTTCGGCCTCGATGCCATGCTCGGCAAGAAGCGTGACTGTGCCAGCAAGGTGGGGCTGTTCGACTGCGAGGCCATGGACCTCCTGGCCTTCATGCCCAACAGCAGCATCGGCGGCAAGCGCGGCGTCCACCTCAACGACATGTGGGGCTGGACCGATCCGCAGACCAAGCGTGACTACGCACTGGTGGGCCGCACCGATGGCACGGCATTTGTAGACGTGACGGATCCACTCAATCCGAAGTACCTGGGCGATTTGCCCATGACCCAGGGCGCCAACGCGGCCGCCTGGCGCGACATCAAGACCTACAAGAACCACGCCTACATCGTGGCCGACGGCTCGGGCCATCACGGGATGCAGGTCTTCGACCTCACCAAGCTCCGCAACGTGAAGTCGCCGCAGACCTTCACGGCCGACACCACGTACATGGACCTGTGGAGCGTGCATAACATCGTGATCGACACGGTCTCGGGTTATGCCTATGCGGTCGGCAGCAATGGCGGTGGCGAGTCGTGCGGTGGCGGTCTTTACATGATCGACATCCGCAGCCCTGACGTGCCCAGGTTCGCGGGGTGCTTTGCCGATCCCACGACGGGTCGTGCCGGCACCGGTTATATCCACGATGCCCAGTGCACGGTCTATCACGGGCCGGACAAGCGGTACACCGGCAAGCAGATCTGCTTCAATGCGGCCGAGACCGCGCTCAGCATTGCCGACGTAACCGACAAGAAGAACCCGGTGGCGCTGTCCCGCCAGGCCTATCCCAACGTGGGCTATGCCCACCAGGGGTGGCTCACGCCGGACCAGAAATACTTCTACATGGATGACGAGCTGGATGAGATCCAGGGGCTGGTGGACGGCACCCGCACGCTCATCTGGGACGTGAGCAAGCTGGACGATCCGGTCCTGGCCGGGCAGTACATCTCAAAGGACAAGTCCAGCGACCACAATCTCTACATTGTGGGCAACCTGATGTACCAGTCCAACTACACCAGCGGGCTCCGGGTAGTGGACATCACCGACCGCGAGAATCCCAAGCAGGTGGGCTTCTTCGACACCGTGCCAATCGGGACCGATGCACCGGGATTCGGCGGCAGCTGGAGCAACTATCCGTTCTTCCAGAGCGGCAATGTGCTGATGACCAGCGGCGCCGAGGGCCTGTTCATCGTGCGGAAGCATAACTCGCCACCGGTGCCATGACCCGACGCTTCCTGCTGGTAGCCGGACTCCTTCCGGTGCTCCTCGCCTGCATGGCGGGGGCACCGGCGGGAGCGCCGCCGGCGCCCGCCCCCGACGGGGCGCGCCTCTATGTGGCGAACCAGTCTGCGTCCACGATTTCCGTTATCGACATCAAGAGCCAGCGGCTCCTCGAGACGCTGGACCTGCAGAAGCTGGGCTTCACCGACAAGGCCAAGCCCCATCACATCGCGGCCGAGCCGGATGGCTCGGCGTGGTACGTCTCGCTGGTGGGTGACGGCTACGTCGTCAAGTTCGACCGCAACAACAAGGTGGTGGGCAAGTCCAGGTTCGCGACGCCCGGCATGCTTGCGCTCGATCCGAAGAGCGACCTGCTGTATGTCACCCGCTCGATGACGGCCGTCAACGCGCCGTCGAGCATCGGCGTCATCAATCGCAAGACCATGGCGGACGCCGAGGTGGTGGATGTGGTGCTGGGGAGGCCCCACGGCGCCGCGGCCGATCCCCGCGGCACCTGGGCGCACATCGCCGGCATGGTGGACAACGAGATTGCCAACGTGAACGGCGCCACGGGCGAGGTGACCCTCACCCAGGTCCCGGGCGACATGATGCACATGTTCGTGGGGCTCTCGATGTCGCCTGACGGCACCCGGCTGGTCGCCACCACCCAGATGACCGACAAGGTATTCATCTACGACGCAAGCGTGCCGGGCAAGCTCACCCTGCTCAAGACCCTCGACTCGCCGGGCTGGCCGTGGGACCAGGCCTGGACCGCGGACGGCAGCGAGTTCTGGTTCGGGAACCAGAAGGCCAACACGGTCACCGTGGTCAATGCCAAGACCATGGAGATCGCCGACGTGATCAAGGGCAACGGCCTGGCCGAGCCCCACGGCATCGCCGTGAGCCCCGACCAGAAGTACGTGTTCGTCTCCAACCACAACCTGCAGGGGGTGTATACCCCCAAGGCGCCTCGGTCGGGCGGGACGGGCACGGTCCTCGTGATTGACCGCAAGACCCACAAGATCGTCAAGATTATCGAGACCGATCATGACGCGGTGGGCATGGCCGTCCTGAACCCCGCTAAGTGAGCCGAACCGCATTTGTAGCAGTGGCGACGGCGGCGATACTGCTCGCCGCCGAATCGCCGAGCCCGTCACCCCTGCGAAAGCAGGGGCGAGCCGCCGAGCCGGCGTTTCGGCGCGTCCTCGATGCCTTCCCGGTCTACGACAGCACCGGCCAGCGCTACCAGTTCCCCTTCCTCGGCGGACTCAACAATCCCCGGCCCCAGCTGGTGGACATCGACGGCGATGGTGACCTGGACCTCTTCGTCCAGGAGTTCACCGGCCGCATGATGTACTTCGAGAACACCGGCAGCGCCAGGGCGCCGACTTTCACCTGGCGGAGCGACGACTACGAGGGGCTCGATATCGGCGAGTGGAGCCGGTTCGTGGACGTGGACGGCGATGGCGACTGGGATATCGTCGCGGAGACGCCGTACAGCTACATCAGGTACTACCGGAACCAGGGCTCGCGCACGAAGGCGGCGTTTACGCTGGCCACTGACACCCTCCGCGACGACCAGGGCAAGGCCATCTTCAACGACCGCCAGAACATCCCGCAGATGGTGGACGTGGACTGCGACGGGAAGCTCGACCTGCTGATGGGCCGTACCAGCGGCATGGTGACCCACTACGAAGCGAGCCGCGTCGGCAGTGACGGTGTCCCGGTTTTTCAGTTCGTCAGTGACACCTTCCAGCACATCCAGATCATCGGCGCCATCCCGCCCGGCGGCAATCCGTCACTGCACGGCGCCAACACCATGATCGTGTCGGATCTGGACGCCGACGGCGACCCGGACCTGCTCTGGGGTGACTACTTCGAGCCGGGACTGCTCTGGCTCAAGAACACCGGCACCTGCGAGCGGCC
>CBINCZ010000263.1:0-4432 GCA_966249295.1 uncultured Gemmatimonadales bacterium | reverse complement strand
GTCAGCTTCTGGGCGGACGACGCCATTGTCCTCGCTCCGGACCAGCCGGCAGTCGTCGGCAAGGCCGCGATCCGGGAATTCGTGAAGCAATTCAGCGCGATTCCAGGATTCAGCATCACGTGGGAGCCGGAACAGGCGCGGATCTCGGCCAGCGGCGAGCTCGGATACCTGGTGGAACACAACCGCGTGACCTTTGCCGACTCGACGGGCGTGCGCCAGACACAATTCGGCAAGGCGGTGACCATCTGGCGCAAGGATCCGTCGGGCGCCTGGAAGTGCATCGTCGATACGTGGAACAACAGTCCCGGCGAACGGGTGCTCCCACGCTAGGCAGAGCACCTGAGCTGTCCACGAAGCAGTTCTGGAGAGCCTGATGCCTTTGACGCTCGCACAACGACTCGCACTGTGGTTTCGCAAGTCGCCGGTGGGCCCCATCCACCGCGCGCTGCGCCTGGCCGAAGCCGAGGGCTTACCCGTCACGCGCCGTGACCTGGAGTCGCATGCGCTGAGCGGCGGTGACCCCGAGTGGGTCGTACGTACCATGATGTCGGAGAGTCGGCGCACGATTCGGGACTTGCAACGGCTCGCCGCGGCCGACCTTGCTTCGGTTCTCCGACCAATGGACGCCTGATTTCCGGTCGGAGATGAATGGACGTTCGGCGCGCTTGGGATCTATGGCTCGCGTACGCGTCGGCAGGAGACGCCTGATCCCTGTGTGCAGCGACAGTCGGCCGCCCCGAGGCTTGTATGACTGACATCAGCTCGACCAGCACTCTCTGGAGAACACCCCGATGACCACCTCCACGACTCAGGCTCGATTCACCTCCTTCGCCCCGCAATTGCTGGTCGACGATCTCCCGCGCGCGATGGCCTGCTACGGACGGCTCGGTTTCACCTTCGGCGAGCCATGGGGCGGCTTCTACGCGATCGGGACGCGGGACGGGCTCGAGCTCCACTTGAAGGAAGCGCCCACCGACGAGGCGGTACGCCGTCACCGACGCGAGCAGGAGCACTTGGATGCCGCTGCCGGCGTGGACGGCATCGAGGCGTTCTACCAGCAGTGCGTCGCCCAGGGCGTGACCATCCTGAAGCCATTGGCACCGACTCCATGGGGAACCGCAGACTTCTATGTGCAAGACCCCGATGGGAATGTCATCTCATTCGGGGGACGGCCCGCTGGTGGCTGAGTGCCGGGCGGCTCACCCAGTTTTCGCCTGGATGTGCCGATTCGAAATCATCAGGAGTCTCCATACTCGTGGCCATCCTCCTTCTCTTGTGCACCCTGGCCGTCTTCGGCTGCAGCGAACCGACGGCACCGCGTTTCACCGCCGACCTCAGTGGGCCGTGGCACATCGCCTACAGCCGCCTAGAGGGCGGGACGTACGCCTGTGTCATGCAGGCGCAGGACGTCACGTTGACGCTGCAGCAGAACGAACTGGGAATTCGCTACTACGAAGGCATCCTCGACGGCACGCGGCTGCAATGCTCAGGACCCGATCTCAGTCTCTTCGACTACACGATGGCCAACTTTGAGGGGAACACCCGTCGCAGTCTTGGCATCTTTATCCATGAACAGCCGCCGTCGGCCGACGTGTCGATCCAGGCGGACCAGCTGCTTCGGGATGGTGCCCGGGTCGGCACGCTGCAGCTGAGGCCTGCTGCCACCCCCGTGGAACTCAGCGAGACGCACCTCAGCGGAGAGTTCGACCTCAGCATCAGTTTCATGCCATTCGAAGACAGGGGATTTGTCGTGCATGGCACTTACGAACTCGCCCGGCGCTGATATGTTCTCCGTGACCTGAATTTGCCAGGTCGACTTCACTCGATTCCACGGACACTGCGATTCGACCCGACGCTTGACTTGACACACACCGTCTCCGCCGAGGATGCCATGCCCAGCACCGACTCTGCAGGGTTTCCCCGATTCCGTTTCGGTATCCTGCTGTGGGCAGCCGGCACGTTGGGCGCCGCCGCGGTGACCATCGGCGTCCTCAGTCAGCTTTCGGCAACGATGTCCCTCCCCGCGCCGCTCTGGCTCATCATCCTCGCAAGCGTTTTCCAGAGCGCGGTCATCCTGGCCCTGGCCGTCTGGGGCGGCACTGCACTTGCGCCAGCGCTTGGGCTGCGCGCACCGGCTTTCGAAGCCGCAGCGACCGCCCGGCCCATCATGGCTGCGCTCAGGCCGCAGATTCTTCCAGGGCTGATCGCCGGCGTGGCCGCTGGACTCCTCCTCTTCTTGTCCCTGCGGCTGTCCCCCGAACCGGTTGCGGGACTGCAAGGTCCATTCACGCCGCCACTCTACGCCCGTGTCCTCTACGGCGGCATTACCGAAGAGGTGCTGCTGCGGTGGGGGCTGATGACGGCGTTCACCTGGCTGGCGTGGCGGTTCCTTCAGGGAAAGCACGGTGCGGTGCGTCCCGGTCTGCTCTGGCTCGGCCTCATCGCGAGCGCCCTCCTCTTCGGCGTGGGGCACCTCCCGGTGGCGTCCTACCTGATTGGCTCGCTCACCGGAGCGGTCGTATTGTTCGTGGTCGGGGTGAACACGGCGTTCGGCCTGTTGTTCGGATGGCTGTTCTGGCGGCGAGGACTGGAGTCAGCAATGATTGCCCACGCCGTGACGCACCTGGTGAGCTACGCCGCCACCCAGGTATCAGGAAGCCTCGGCGCGGTCTGAAGCAGCGACCTTCGGAGCTCCATGACAGACGCATCACCCAGCCTGCTGCGTGCGGAGGTTGCCGGCGCCGAGACGGTGCTTCGCCAGCACTTGGTGCATGAGGAGGAGCAGCACGATCGGCTCGCTCGCCTGGGCGGCGCATGGCGCGCCCGCTTCCAGCAGCGGAAGCGGCTTCGCCAACTGCGCCAGGCACTCAAGTGGTGCGAGACGCGGCAGATGGGCCGCGACGCCTTCATCGTGAAGCGCGGCATTCTTACCGAAGCAGTACTGACTGGAAGCGCCACCTTGCTTGGCTTCCTGTTCCATCCGTGGGTGCGAGATCCCCAGGGGATGGTTGATTTCTTCGTGGTGACTCTCGTTCTCGGCGGCCTGGCCGGCCTCTTTGGGAGCGTAGCCCTGTGGGATCGCGAGGAAGCCAACCTGACGGAATGCCTTGCGGGTGAGTTTGCTATCGAGGTGCCGGAGAAAGCATGACCCCTGTGGTGCACGTCCTGGTGTTTGACGGATTCGCCGACTGGGAAGCGGCGTTTGCCATGGCTGAACTGCGCCGCTCGGGTGGCTTGGACGTCGTGACCCTTGGGTTCACCAAGGCGCCGGTCCGCTCCATGGGTGGGCTGGCGGTCACGCCAGATCGGTCGCTGGAGGATCTGGATCCTGCCAGCGTCCGATTGCTGATTCTGCCGGGCGGAAACTTCTGGGAAGGGCCGGAGCCACGGGCTGCCATCGCTGCAACGCTCAAGACGCTACGCAGCATCGGAGTGCCGGTCGCCGCCATCTGCGGGGCGACGCTCGCGGTGGCGCAGGCCGGCTGGCTCGATGACCACGCCCACACCAGCAATGAGCTGGCCTACCTCGAAAGCATGGTGCCGGAGTACCGCGGCGCTGCGCATTACGTCGACGCACTGGCGGTGCGCGATCGCGGCCTGATCACGGCGAGCGGACTGGGGCCCGTCGAGTTTGCCCGTGAAATCTTCGAGGAGCTGCAGGTCTTCAGCGCCGCGGACCGTCCGGTGTGGTATCACCTCTTCAAGCACGGACGGTTTCCCGAACCGGCCGCCTGAAGCTGCCCATGAAGCGATGGCGCTCGGCGGACGCGAGATCGATGTCCTGAGATGATCACCGAGTGGTCGGATCCGCCGCCGATGGATATGGGAGCGCCCCAACCGTACCTGGTGACCAGTAACGGTACCGCATGGGTTGCCTATCGTACCGATCGCGGTGATCACTTCGCGGTGCTCCGATTTCGCGATGTGCAGCGCCTGACGTTCGGCGAACTGGACGACGAACATCCAAAGCCACACAGCGAGCTTCGGCCCAGCCACTTCCACCTGCTGACCGACCCCGCGCTCGAGCGCGACGGGCTGCGTCGCTGGGTGGCGACCTTTCCTGATGAGACGCTTGACGTCGTGGCTCGGCATGCCGACGTGATCGTGCGCGCGATCTTCGCAGCTGACTCCCGCAGCGCGCTGGGCATGATCCTGGCCTGAAATTCCGCGGGTCTCGTTGCGCGAACGTGCCGGCGGTTGCATGCTATGGCGGTCACCGCCGCAGGAGGCGCTCATGCCACCCGTCTGCTCGCCCACCGCTCGCGCCTTGCACGACCGGTTAGGCACCCGCCGCCCGGACCGACTCGCCGACCACGCGGCCTGTAGCGCGTGTCCGGCTCAATTACAGTGTCAGGAGGAGGGGCTGCCATGACGATCCGCCTGATGCTTGGCACTACAAACGTGCCAAGCATCAGGCTGATCGTCATGGCAG
>CBINCZ010000262.1:0-4460 GCA_966249295.1 uncultured Gemmatimonadales bacterium | reverse complement strand
GGCGTACCGGCTGCTGCCGGTGAGCGACCTGCCGTCGGTGGACTATCCCACTATCAACGTGAGCGCGAGTCTCCCTGGTGCGAGCCCGGAGACCATGGCCTCGGCCGTGGCGACCCCGCTGGAGAAAACCTTCTCCACCATTGCGGGCCTCGACGCCATGACGTCGAGCAGCGGCCAGGGGAGCACCTCGATCACGCTGCAGTTCACCCTGAGCCGGGACGTGGATGCGGCCGCGCAGGATGTGCAGGCAGCCATTTCGCAAACGCTCCGCCGGCTGCCGCAGGACATTCTGCCGCCCAGCTTCCGCAAAGTGGACCCGTCCGCCAGCGCCATCCTGTACTACGCGCTCCGCACCAGCACGCTGCCCCTGCAGCAGCTGGACGAGTACGCCCAGACTACCCTGGCGCAGCACCTCTCCACGATCGATGGCGTGGCCGAAGTCCAGGTGTATGGATCGCAGAAGTACGCGGTGCGCATCCAGCTGGATCCGCAGCAGCTGGCGCTCCGGAATATCGGCATCGATGAAGTGTCACGGGCGGTCCAGAACGGCAACGCCAACCTCCCCACCGGCATCCTCTGGGGCACCGACAAGGCCTATTCGGTAGAGTCGAGCGGCCAGCTCGGCAACGCCGATGACTTCGGCCGGCTCATCGTGACCTACCGCGACGGGGCGCCGGTGCGGCTCCGTGACCTGGGCCGGGTCATTGACAGTGTCGAGAACAACAAGAACGCGAGCTGGTATAACGGCACCCGCGCCATCGTGCTGGCCATCAAGCGCCAGCCCGGCACCAATACGGTGGCGGTGGCCCAGCGGGTGAAGGATGAAATCGCGCGGATCAAGCCGGAGCTGCCGGCGTCGGTGGACATCCAGACGCTCTATGACCGCTCGGTGTCGATCCAGGATTCGGTGACCGACGTCAAGACAACGCTCTTCATCACGCTCTGCCTCGTCGTGATGGTGATCTTCCTGTTCCTGAGGAACATCCGGGCCACGATCATCCCCAGCCTGGCGCTGCCCATGTCCCTGGTGGGCACCTTCGCCGTGATGTACCTGCTGAACTACAGTCTCGACAACCTCTCGCTCATGGCGCTCACGCTCTGCGTGGGGTTCGTGGTGGATGATGCCATCGTGATGCTCGAGAACATCGTGCGCCACATCGAGCAGGGCGAAGGGGTGATGGAGGCCGCCCTCAAGGGCAGCAAGGAGATCGGCTTCACCATTCTCTCCATGACGATCTCACTGGTCGCGGTCTTCATTCCGGTGCTGTTCCTGGGCGGGCTGGTGGGGCGGCTGTTCCACGAGTTTGCGGTGACGATCGGCGTGGCCATCCTGGTGTCGGGCTTCGTGTCCCTGACGCTCACGCCGATGCTCTGCAGCCGGTGGCTCAAGCCCCATCCGGAGCAGGAAAAGCATGGCCGGTTCTTCAACGCGACCGAGCGGGCCTGGGAGCGAACGGCGTCGGCGTACGACCGGAGCCTCGCGTGGGTCATGGACCGGCGCGGCATGGCCATGGTGTTCAGCGCGTTGATCCTGGTCGCGACGATCTTCCTCGCGCGCATCGTCCCCAAGGGATTCATCCCGAGCGAGGACCAGGGCCAGCTCTTTGGCACCACCGAAACCGCCGAGGGGACCAGCTTCGACAATATGATGCAGCACCAGCTCGCCGCGGCGGCCATCGTACAGGCCGACTCGAATGTCGAGGGGTTCATGTCG
This sequence comes from uncultured Gemmatimonadales bacterium, assembly GCA_966249295.1. Lineage (GTDB taxonomy): Bacteria > Gemmatimonadota > Gemmatimonadetes > Gemmatimonadales > GWC2-71-9 > CAMLHP01. The sequence goes on along the minus strand of CBINCZ010000262.1, from coordinate 2,746 downwards.
TCGGTGGGCGGCGGGCGCGGCTCGGTGAACCAGGGCAGCCTCTTCATTCACCTCAAGGATCGCTCGGAACGTGACCTGAGCGCGGACGAAGTGGCACGCGAACTCACCCGGAAGATTTCCGCCATTCCGGGCTTGCGAGTCTTCATCCAGAACCCACCCGTGATCAACGTGGGCGGCCGGCGCTCCAAGAGCCAGTACCAGTTCACGCTGCAGGGTTCCAACATTGACGAGCTCTATGCCGGCTCGCAGCGCATGGAAGCCCGCATGCGCGAGCTGCCCGGGCTCACCGATGTCACCAGCGACCTGCAGATCAAGAACCCGCAGGTGCAGGTCTCCATCAATCGCGATCGCGCCGCCTCGCTCGGCATCGACGTGACCCAGATCGAGCAGGCGCTCTACAACGCCTATGGCTCCCGGCAGATCTCCACGATCCTGACGCCCAACAACCAGTACGAAGTGATCATGGAGCTGCTGCCCGAGTACCAGAAGGATCTTTCCGCCCTCAACCTGCTGCACATCACCGGCCGCGCGGGCACCGCCGTGCCACTTGGCTCCCTCGCGACCGTGACGCCGGCGACGGGGCCGCTCACGGTGAATCACTCGGGGCAGGTGCCGTCGGTGACGCTCTCCTTCAACCTCGAGCCTGGGGTCTCGCTGGGCACCGCCGTCACCGAAGTGGAAGCCGCCGCGCGTGAGGCGCTGCCGTCGAGCATCAGCACCTCATTCTCCGGCACGGCACAGGCGTTCCAGGAAGCCCAGGCCGGACTGCTGATGCTGCTGATCCTGGCCATCATCGTGATCTACCTGGTGCTCGGCATTCTGTACGAGAGCTTCGTCCATCCGCTCACGATTCTCTCGGGCCTGCCGTTCGCGGGATTCGGGGCCTTGCTGGTGCTGGTGGTGTTCCGGATGGACCTCAGTGTCTATGCCTTCGTCGGCATCATCATGCTCATCGGCCTGGTCAAGAAGAACGCCATCATGATGATTGACTTCGCCATCGAGGCGGAGCGCAATCACGGGCTCTCGGCGCGCGACGCTATCCTGGAGGCGGCCCGGGTGCGGTTCCGGCCCATCATGATGACCACGATGGCGGCGCTGATGGGCACGCTGCCGATCGCACTCGGTGCGGGAGCGGGCGCGGAATCGCGCCGGCCGCTGGGCGTGGCGGTGGTGGGCGGACTGGCCTTCTCGCAGCTCATTACGCTCTACATCACGCCGGTGGTGTACACCTACCTTGATGCGTTCCAGCGCAGGTTGGCAAGGCGAACAGGGCGAGCAGGATTGCAAGGCGAGCGGGGCGAGCAAGTTGGGTGGACGGAAGCTGCGGCCAGCAGTCAGTAGCGAGCAGCCCGCCACCTCGCGCTCGCCCTGCTCACCTTGCTCGCCCTGTTCGCCATGAGATAGACTTTCAATCAGGCTAATCTCACGAAAAAGCGACTGAGAGGCACCCATGCTAACACTTCTCCTGCCAGCCGTTCTCACGGCTTTCACATCGGCAGCCTCAGTGACACCGGCGCAATCTGCGCAATCTGCGGATAAACCTGGAAAATCTGTGGCTCCATCTGTGTCCTCTGTGGACACACTCCTCACCGAATGGACGGTGCCGTGGGAGCGAAGCCGCCCGCGCGATCCCTTCGCCGACGCGCAGGGGCGTGTCTGGTTCGTGGGGCAGGCCGGAAATTTCGTCGCCTATCTCGACCCTGCGACCGGCCAGTTCAAGCGGTATGAAGTCGAGGACGGCACCCATCCGCATAACCTGGTCGTGAGCCCGAAGGGTGAGGTCTGGTTTACGGGCAACCGGAATGCACGACTGGTGCGCCTCGATCCCGCGACCGGCAAGCTCACCACCTACATGATGCCGGACCCGTCGGTGCAGGATCCCCACACCATGACGTTCGACGCGTCGGGCAATGCGTGGTTTACGGCCCAGCAATCGGATGCGGTGGGGCATCTCGATACGAAGACCGGCAAGATCCGGATCTGGCACCTTGAGCGCGGCAGCCGACCCTATGGGATGACGATCGCGCCGGACGGGAAGGTATGGTTCGATCTCTTCGGCACCAACGAGTTGGGGATGATCGACCCGAAGGCGATGGAGGTGAAGACCTTCGCGCTGCCGAACGAGCGCAGCCGGCCGCGCCGCATTGCCATTACCGGGGACGGCATGATCTGGTATGGCGACTATACCCGCGGGTTCCTCGGCCGGCTCGATCCGAAGACCGGCGCAACCAAGGAGTACGCCCTCCCGGGCGGCGCGATGTCCCTGCCCTATGCCATGACGCTCGACGGCCGGGGACGGATCTGGGTCGCGGAGACGGGGCTCCGGCCAAACCGGCTGGTGGCGTTCGATCCCGAGGTGGGGGAGTTCACCGACACGGTGGAGGTCAGCGGCGGCGAGGCGCCCAACACCATCCGGCACATGACCTGGGACGCCCGCACCAGTTCGATCTGGTTCGGGACCGACCGGAACACGATCGGACGGCTGGTGGTGAGAGGGCGGGAGACGACGTAGGCAGGGCGAGCAGGAAGACAGGGCGAGCAGGGCGAGCAGGTGGTCGCGAGTCACACGCAGGCCTGCTCGCCCCGCCTTCCTGCTCGCCCTGCCTTCCTGCTCGCCCTGCTCGCCTCGCCCATCCTGCTCGCCCTGCCCAGAGGCGCCGATCGGAATCGAACCGATGAATGGAGGTTTTGCAGACCTCTGCCTTACCACTTGGCTACGGCGCCGGAGCGAAGAAGAATAGCGGCG
>CBINCZ010000261.1:0-4484 GCA_966249295.1 uncultured Gemmatimonadales bacterium | reverse complement strand
TTTGTTCGATCTTCCCCACCAGCGCGGGCTCCCCGACGGCGAGGCCGAGGGCTGCCGCCGAACCGACCAGGGGGCCGGCGTCATCGCCGGAGTCGTCGCAGTTGCTGGTGCAACCGCCCGATCCCACCAGCAATCCGACGCCGAACGCAGCGGCCCGGAGTCCCATGCCGAGCATGCCTCGGCCGGCGAGTCCGCCGCTGAAGTTGCCGATTGCCGGCCCCAGCATGACACCAGTGCCGAGGAGAATGAGCTCGGGCGTGTGCCCGCCATCCGCCGCCGCGACAGCGATGCCCGCAGCGGTCGGCACTGCCGTCGCCACTATTCCCACGACCAGTGCGCGGTTGGCCCGACTGCTCGGCGCGACCCCCTGGGCGAGCAGCGGTGTAGCCAGCGTGGAGAGCAGGAGCAAAGGCAGGGGAGTGCGCATGAGAGCCTCCTTGAGGGTCGCTGGCTGCTGGCTATTGGCTGTTGGCTGTTGGTGCCTACCAGCTCAAGGCTGAGCGCTGAGCGCTAAACGGAGCGGCCAGCAGCAAATAGCCAACAGCCAACAGCCAATAGCCAACGACCTTCTAAAAGCCCACCCTCACCACCATCCCCGGCCCCCGCCGGACCGGGTCGTAGATCGGCATGATGCTCACGCGTTGTGCCTCATGCCGGCGGACTTCGCCTTTCACGGTCGCCAGGTCCCAGACCACGAGTCCCAGCAGCGCCGCGCCGCTGGCCACGCCGATGGCGGTGGAGGTGCGCTCTTCCGAGTCGGTGCAGTCATCCCAGCAGGTGAGCGCCACGCCAAGAAACCCGCCTGCGGCCGTGGCGGCTCTGAGGCCGGCGAACATCAGCCCTCGGCCCGCGAGCCCGCCGCTCCAGTCGCCGACCGACGGGCCGAGGATCGCGCCGGCCGACGCCAGCGCCAGACCCGGTGCGGTGCTGCCGTTGCCCGACAGCAGGGCGGCTCCCGCGGCCACCGGCACCGCCGTCGCCACCAGGCCGATATAGAAGGATCGGTTGGCCCTGGAACTCTGGCCCGTGGCTGGACGCGCAAGGGCAGCAGCAAACAGCGCGGCGATCGCAATGCGGCGCATGGCGGGCTCCGGGGAGGAGGACGTGAGTTGTGTGTCGGTTACAGGGAGAACGTAAATGAGACGGACAGGCGGACAGTGATGTCGCCACACGCAGCAATTTCGCCAGGCGTGTGTAGGGGCGGCCTGCGGCCGCCCCACTAGCCGCGCGATCCAACCTCGCGCTGGCGATTCCCGCCTGCGGCCGCCCTCACCTTGCAGCCCACCTCCGATCTCACGGAAAGAACCACGGAGGCACGGAGACACAGAGGTACCGCAGCTCTCCGTGCCTCCGTGTCTCCGTGGTTCATGAGCGATACCTCAAGGCGCGCATGGAGCGGGAGGACCTCTGCGGCCTTTGCGCCCTTTGCGTCTCTGCGTTGAAAAAGGTCGGCTCGACCCTCGACCCTCGACCCTTAGAAGGTCTCTTTCAGCAACCTGAGCAGCGACTCCCAGTGCCTCTCGCACGCCGCCGCATCGTAGGTCAGTGTGTCCCGGAACACCCAGCCGTGCCTCGCGGGATAGGTCTCGATCTCATGATCCACCCCCGCCTCGGTCAGCGCCTTGTCGAGCAGCTCCTTCTGCTCCTCCGGGAACGACGCATCCTCGATGGCACCGGCGACATAGACCTTCGCCTTGATCCGGGGCGCCAGCAGGTGCGGGCTGTCGGGCTGGTCAGTGGCGAGCCGGCTCGGATGAAACGCCGCGCAGGCGGCGATCTCATCAGGGTACGTCCCCGCCGCGATCAGCGCCAGCCGCCCGCCCATGCAGTAGCCGGTGACCGCAATCGGCCCGGGCCGCACCTCGGGCTGCTGCTCGAGGAAATCCAGGAACACCCGCGTGTCGTCCATGATCTTTGCCGGCGTCGCCAGCGACATGAATTTCTCCATCAGCACCTTCCGCTGCTCGGGGTCAGTGAAGATGGTCTTCGCATTCATCGGCTCATACGGTCCCGAGCGATAGAAGAGATCAGGTAGCAGGACGTAGTAGCCGTACGACGCCAGCCGCTCGCCTACTTCGAGCAACGCAGGCCGGACGCCGATGCCGTCCATGTACATCAGCACCGCGGGCCACGGGCCGGTGCCGTCGGGCTTATAAACGAAAGTACGACAGGAGCCGTCGGGGGTGGTGAGGGTGAGTTCAGTCATGTGGTCGAGGGGTTAGGGATTAGGGATTAGGGATTAGGGATTAGGGATTAGGGCACCGAAGCTCGCCTGTTCCTCATCCTGAGCGGAGCGAAGGATCTACTGGCCAGACGCCGGAAGCAGGCGAGTAGATCCTTCGGCCGCGACCCGGCCTCAGGATGAGGAGCCATAGAGAGACTCTCAGCTCACAGCTCGCAGCTCTCAGCTCTCAGCTCTCAGCTTCCCAGATCCTGCCCAAAACACAACCGATACCCATTGTAATCATCCACCTCGAAGTCTCGGCACCCATACTCCTGATTGCATAGCCCCCGGGCCAGCGTGACGCCGTTGCCGGTGAATTCCGCCGCCAGGCCGTCGGCATCATCAATCCAGATGTACGCATCCCACGCGCCACCCTCCCGCTCCACCATCCGGTTGGGACGCATCTGCCCCTTGGGCTCGACCTGCGAGAGCATGATCACGACGCCTCGGCGATATACCATGCAGAACACCGGCGGGTCGCCCCAGAAGCGTTCGTAGCGGAAGCCAAGCCGGTCGCGATACCAGTTGGCGGTGGTGATGACGTCGTCAACCAGGAAGTAGGGAGCGATGGTCCAGGGGGACGAGGGAGGGCTTTGGGACATGGGTTGGGAGTTGAGAGTTAAGAGTTAAGAGTTGAGAGCTGAGAGTTGAGCGCCCTACTCCAGCCCGGATCCAGCAAACATTGGGTCAGTAACCACGGAGACACGGAGCCACGGAGAAAAAGGGATCCCCGTGTCTCCGTGCCTCCGTGTTCAATTCTGCATTTTCTCCGCGCCCTCTGCGTTCTCTGCGCCTCTGCGTTGTGCAGTTGCGGGGACTCGATTGGGAGCCGATGTGCGTCAGACATTCAGTATCGGATCGGCATCGCGCTCTGGACCCCGACGTTCGTCGGAGTGACGGACGGGCGAGTGCCCAGCCGTCCAGCCGCCTAACCGTCTAACCGCCTAACCGTCTAACCGACTCCTCTCTCCGCATACACCTCCCGAATCTGCCCCCGCAATTTGGGGATCGCCAGCCGGAACAGCCCCGCGCCCAGCACGCACACCACACCACCCAGGAGAATTGTCATCGGTGCGCCGATGTGGTCGGCCACCACGCCGGCGATCAGACTCCCGATCGGCGCCGTCCCCAGGAATGCCATGGCATAGAACGCCATCACCCGGCCCCGGAGCCGCTGCTCCACGATGGTCTGCAGCACCGTGTTCACCGCCGCCATCGAGATCATCATCCCCGCACCCACGAACGCGAGGATCACGAGCGAGAGCACCAGCGATTTCGACAACGCAAAGGCGATGAGCCCCGCGCCGAACACGGCCGCCGTCCGCGCCATCAGCCGCCAGAGCCCGCGGATGGATGGACGCGCCGCGAGATAGCCCGCGCCCAGCAGTGCACCCACGCCTGACGCGGTCATCAGCGTGCCATAGGTGTGCGGCCCGCCGTGGAGCTGCAGCTTGGCGATGGCCGGCATCAATACGGTATACGGCGTCCCCATCGTCGCGATGAGTGCCAGCAGCAGCAGCACGGTGCGCGCCGGCGCAAAGCCGGACACATAGGAAAAGCCCTCGCGCAGCTCCTCCCACATGCTCGTCTCCGGCGGGGTCGCCGTCTCCCGCACCAGCCGCATCATGAGCAGCGAGATCACCACCGCGACATAGCTCACCGCGTCCAGCATGAAGCACCACCCCTCGCCCACCAGCGCGATCAGCACCCCGCCAATGCTCGGCCCCAGCATCCGGCTCAGGTTCACCATCATGGAATTGAGCGCGATGGCATTGGGGAGATCAGCGGGCTCGTCCAGCATCTCCACCACGAACGCCTGGCGCGCCGGCGTGTCGAATGCCTTGATCACGCCCTGGAAGAGCTGCAGCAGGATGATCTGGGTGATGGTGATGATGCCGGGAATGGCGAGCAGGGCCAGCGCCAGTGACTGGAGCATCGAGAGCACCTGGGTCCACACCAGGATCCGGTGCTTGTTCCAGCGGTCCACCAGCACACCGGCCACCGGCGCCAGCAGCAGCGCCGGAATCTGCCCCGCGAAGCCGACAATCCCCAGCAGCAGCGCCGAGCCGGTGAGGCGGTAGACCAGCCAGCTCACCGCGATGCGCGTGACCCACGTCCCCACCAGCGAGATGCCCTGGCCGCTGAAGAAGAGCCGGTAGTTGCGGTGGCGCAGGGCGCGGGTGAGGGAAGGCATGGGGGCAGGATGGGCAGGATGAATGAGATGGGCAAGATGGGCGGGATGGGCGGGATGGGCGGGATG
>CBINCZ010000260.1:0-4497 GCA_966249295.1 uncultured Gemmatimonadales bacterium | reverse complement strand
GATTTCTTCTGAGTCGTGCCGGAAGGGGATGCCATGATCTTTGAGCTGGAAGAAAACGGCGCGCAGAACGCGCGGATGAAAGTCGTCGGCGTGGGCGGCGGCGGCGGGAATGCGGTCAACCGCATGATCGAGGAAGGCCTGCAGGGCGTGGAATTCATCTCGGTCAATACCGACGCCCAGGCGCTGCAGAATTCGCGTTCCGACGTGAAGCTGCAGATCGGCCGGAAGCTGACGCGCGGACTGGGCGCCGGGGCGCGGCCGGAAATCGGCCGCCAGGCCATGGAGGAAAATCGTGACGAGATCACGCCGCACCTGCAGGGGGCGGACATGGTCTTCATCACCTGCGGCATGGGGGGCGGGACCGGCACTGGCGCGGCGCCCATCATTTCGCAGATCGCGCGGGAAGCGGGCGCGCTCACGGTAGGCATCGTGACCAAGCCCTTCCTGTTCGAGGGCCGGAAGCGGATGCGCCAGGCCGAGACCGGCATCGGCGAGATGCGCAAGTGCGTGGACACCATGATCGTGGTGCCCAACGAGCGGCTGCTCGCCGTGGTAGGCAAGGGGATTCCGTTCCAGGATGCCCTGAAGAAGGCCGACGAGGTGCTGCTGCATGCCACCCAGGGCATCGCCAGTCTCATCACCGCCACCGGCATCATCAACGTGGACTTCGCCGACGTGCGCACCGTCATGCAGAACGGCGGCGCGGCGCTCATGGGCACCGGCATGGGCCGGGGCGACACCCGGGCGCTGGAAGCGGCCCAGCAGGCCATCTCCAGCCCACTGCTCGACAACGTTTCCATCGCCGGCGCCACCGGGGTGCTGATCAACATCATCGGCGGCGACGATCTCACCCTTGGCGAAGTCACCCAGATCAACGACATCATCCATGATGCGGTGGGCGACGAGGCCGAGATCATCTTCGGTGCGGGTCGCGACCCGGCCATGCACGGCGAGGTCCGCGTGACGGTGATCGCCACCGGGTTCGATCGCGCCGTGACCGGCATCGACCAGGGCATGGCCAGTGCGCGCACCAGCGGCACGACTGTGCTACCATTCCCTGCAGCTGGCATGAAGCGTGCTTCCCAGCCCGGCCTGCAGTCGCCCGCGGCTGCGGCCTCACGCGCCACGCCGAGGCCGCCGATGCAGGGGCCTGCAACCGGTAACTCCGCCAGTGGTGCGGGCTCCAGCGGAGACATGCCGGAAATGGAAATTCCAACTTTCATCCGCAGGCAGATGGACTGAGAATGCGTTTTCGAAACCTGGCCGCCGTGGCGGTCTTCACGGCGGCCGCGTATTTCGCGGCAGCAGGGCACTGGCCCTGGCAACGACTCTCCGACGATTCCGCTCCACTGGCCGAGGCAGCCGCGCCCGAGCCAGCGCCGACCCATCGGCACCTGGTTGACACACTCCATTCCGGCGAGACGCTCTCCGAGCTTCTCGGCCGTCACAAGCTCGGCGGGATCAACCTCGCGGGGCTGACCGACGCGCTCGACCCGCGGCGCCTCCGCGCCGGCCTGGTCTTCAACTTCCGCCGGCCCATCAGCGACTCTATTCCCGACCGGGTCACGGTGCGTACCGGACCCGAACAGCGAATCCAGTTCACCCGCGTCGCCAACACCTGGTCCGCCGGGGTTGACTCCATTGAATGGCACCCTGAAGTCGTGCGGGCCGACGGCAGCATCGAGAACTCGCTCTACGAGGCGCTGGACCGGCAGATTCCCGATTCGGTCCTCGACGGGGCCCAGCGGGTCAACCTGGCCTGGGCGCTGGCCGATGTCTTTGCCTGGGAAGTGGACTTTTCGCGTGACATCCGCCAGGGCGATCATTTCACCGTGGTGCTCGAGCGCCTGGTGTCCGACGAAGGCGAGGTCCGGTTCGGGCGCGTGCTGGCCGGCGATCTCTCCGTGGACAGCCGCCACTACACGGCGTTCCGTTTTGCCGGCAACGATGGCACGAGCTTCTACGATGAGGACGGCAATTCCCTGAAGCGTGCCTTCCTGCGGGCACCGGTGGAGTTCCGCCGCATTTCCTCGGGTTTCACCCGCGCCCGTTTCCATCCTGTCCTGGGCTACACCCGCAAGCACGAGGGCACCGATTTCGCCGCGGCCACGGGGACGCCGGTCATGGCGGCAGGTGACGGTACCGTGATCCGGGCAGGCACGGCCGGTGGCTACGGCAATCTCGTCGAGATCCGGCACAAGAACGGCATTACCACGCGCTACGGCCACCTGAGCCGTATCCTCACCCACAGGGGCGCGCGCGTCCACCAGGGCCAGGTCATCGGCAAGGTGGGCATGACCGGCCTCGCCACCGGACCGCACCTGCACTATGAGTTCCGGGTCAATGGTGTCGCCAAGGACTCCCGCCGTGTGGACCTGGGCAACGGGGCACCGGTGCCCAAGTCGGAACGCACAGCCTTTGAACAGGAGCGGGACCGCCTTTCGGCCATCCTCTACGAGAAGCCCGCTCCGCCGATCCAGATCATGGCGGCTGCCACCAGCTGAGCGGCCGAAACCGGCCCGGCCCGGTGACCGTAGCGCTGCTGGTGGGTAATCCGTGATCCTCGTACTCGTTGCCGCGGTGCTGGGCTTCGGCCTCGCCGCCGCCACGTATCTGCTGCTGGAGCGGGGCGGCCGGCGCCTGCTGGCGCCCCTCCTGGCCCGGGGCGTGGTCTGGTCCGTCCTGCTGCTCCTCCTGCTCAACATCGGTTTCGCCCGCCCACCCGCTGCCCAGCGGCCAGTCGTCCTGCTTGACGCCTCACTGAGCATGCAGTCTGCCGGCGCGAACTGGTCACGCGCGCTCGACTCCGCGAGGAGTCTGGGTGATGTGCGCTTCTTCGGCGACGAGCGGCCGGGTGCCGACAGCACGCCTGACCGAGGCGCCTCCCGCCTTGTGCCTGCGCTTACCGCCGCGGCGGCCTCGGACCGCCCGGTTGTGGTGCTCACCGACGGTGAACTCGAGGATGGCGGTGACCTGCCTGCCGACCTCGAGGATCGCGCCAGCGTGACGCTGCTGCCGAGGGACTCACTGGCCGATTACGCCGTCACGCAGTTCGACGGGCCCGCGCGCATCACATCCGGCGATACCCTGATGCTCGAAGGCGAGGTTCGGGCCTTGAATGGTGCACCTGAACGCAACCTCGGCCTTACGATCGGCATGGGCGAGCGGATGCTGGGGCGCCAGCTCGTGCACCTGCCCGCCGGCGGCGCTGCGCGCGCGCGCTTCAGCGTGCCGACGCGAGGTCTCCCGCCCGGTGCCCACGTGCTGGCGATGCATCTCGAGAGCGGTGACAGCGAGCCGCGCACCGACACGCGCCTCCGCCTGGTTTCCATCACCGCGACCCCGGGCATCGTGCTGGTGGCTACGCCGGGTGACTGGGATTCCCGTGCCCTGTATCGTGCGCTGGTGGATGTGGCGGAGTTGCCGGTGCGAGGCTACGTGGAATTGGGGCCGGGACGCTACCGCGGGATGCACGACCTCAAGCCGGTGAGCGAGGACGCCGTGCGCCGAGCGGCTGGAGGCGCCGACCTCCTCGTGATCAAGGGCGAGGCAGGCAATCTTGCCCGCGGGGGAGCGCGCGGGCTCTGGCTCTGGCCCTCGAGTCCCGATGCCACAGCGGGTGACTGGTACATCTCGGCTGCCGCGGGTACGCCGGTGAGCGGTGCATTCCTTGGCCTGCCGGTGGATTCATTCGCGCCCGCCACCCGACTTAGCCCAATTCAACCCGGCCAGGGCGACTGGATAGCACTGGAAGCGCAGGACCGCCGTCGCGGCCCGAAGCGTCCCGCTGTGGTCGGACGCATTGAAGGCCGGCGACGGGTGGTCACCGTCGCAGCGGACGGGCTCTGGCGTTGGGCCTTCCGGGGCGGGCAGAGCGAGCAGGCGTACCGGAACTGGGTGGCGGCCACGGCGAGCTGGCTGCTGGCTGCACCCGATACGGCCGTGGGCGCCGTGCGACTCACCCGCAACGTGGTCCAGCAGGGACGGCCACTGGTCTTCGAGTGGGCTGGTTCCGGTACGCCGAGCGACCTGACGATCGGCTGGCAGCGCGACAGCAGCACAGGCACTGATACACTTCACTTCGACGCGGCCAGGCGCGCGCTGCTCTGGCTTCCGCCCGGGACCTACGCCTGGCGCCTGGCACGTGGCGGCGCCGGGCAGGCCGCGGTGGAAGAGTATTCCGATGAGTTCCTGCCGCGGCCCCGGACCGTAAGCCCACACCCCGCGCGTCTCGGCGTTCCCGGCGGCCGCACCAGCGTGCGGGACTGGCGCTGGCTCTTCGGCGTTGCAATCATTGCGCTCGCGCTGGAAGGGTGGTGGCGCAGGCGCGTCGGATTGCGATAATGGGGATTCCGCTTCCTCATTGTCTGCGCTCGCGGCCGCGCCGCTGCCGGGCGCTGGAGGTCGCTCCGGGGGCTGGGGTGGGAATATAGGCTGCCGCTCACGGAAGCGCCCGCGAGCGGCGGGGCGCGCGCGCGTGGGCCCGAGGGGTTAAGA
>CBINCZ010000259.1:0-4515 GCA_966249295.1 uncultured Gemmatimonadales bacterium | reverse complement strand
TCCCGAGGACGTGATTGCCTGGAACAACCGGGGCGTGCTCCGGGCCCAGGATCCGGCGGCGGACGCCACGCTGGCGACCTTCCGCCGCGCGGCGCGTGGCCCCCAGGTGCCCATCACGGTGCGGCTGAATCTCGCCCTGCTGCACTTCCAGCGTCATGAGCTGCAGCCCGCACTGGAGGGGTATCGCGCCGCACTCGGCGCCGAGCCGCACAATGCCGTTGCGTGGAATGGCGTGGGCCTCGTGATGATGGAGCTCAAGCGGTACACCGAGGCGCGCACGGCGTTCCAGCGTGCGGTCGAGGCGGAGGACACCCTCGCGTCGGCGCACTACAACCTCAGCTTCACCATGAGCCAGCTTGGCGACTTCGACGGCGCGTTGCGTGAGACCAAGCGTGCGCTGGAGCTGGAACCGTTCTACGTGCCCCAGAAGTACACTCTGGCCCTCGATCTCCAGTACGAAGACCCGACCATCGCCATTGCGCCGCCGCTCACCAGTGACGTCGGCGGTGAGCTGCTTGCCGGTGAGTTCGATTTCGCCAGCGGGACACTCGACCAGCTCTTCGATGAGCTGGTTGCCGAGGAAGCACCAGCCGCATCAGTCGAGCCGGCTGAGGATCCGCTCTCGCTCGCGCGTGACTATGCGGCCAAGGGCTTGCTCGAGCTCGCCACTGCGGAGGCCGGTCGCGCGCGGGCCCGCGGCGCTGATCCGGCGCGCGTGGCTGGCCTCCTCGGCGAGATACATGCGCGTCGCGGGCTCCACGGCGAGGCCCTGGAGCAGTTCCGCATCGCGCGGGGAGCGCGGGATGACGACTGGCACGCAGCGCTGGGCGAAATCCGCGCCCTCGTGGCGCTGGGACGGGGCGTCGAGGCAGTGCCCCTCGCGGAAGCGTTGGCGGAGAAGCAGGGCGGCAGCTCTGATGTCCTTGCAGTGCTGGCGCGCGCGCGCCTCGCGGCCGGTCAGGTGCAGCCGGCACTGCTCGCAGTCCGGGAGGCGCTCGCTGTGTCACCGGGCCAGCCCGACCTCTACCAGCTCCATGCCATCATCTGCTCGCAACTGGGCGATATCGAGGCGGCGCTCGATGCCTGCCAGCTTGTGCTGCGTGTAGATGCCGGGCTGGTGCAGGTGTGGCTGGAGCTGGCCCGCCTGGAGGAGCGGCGGGAGAACTGGACTGCGGCGAACGCGGCGTACGGCCGCGCGCTGGACCTGCTGCCCACATTCGTTCCTGCCGCCCTCGGACGTGCCGACCTTGCCAGGCGCACGGAATCTCCCAAGGCGGCCATTGCGCTGCTGGTGGACCTGCTGAGTGCCGATCCGTACGAGTTCGAGGCGTTGCTGCTGCTGGGCCGCGCGCTGCTCGATGATGGCCGGGCGCGACAGGCGCTGGAGGCGTTCGACCGGATCCTGCGGTTTGTCCCCCAGCACGCCGAAGCGCATTTCCATCGCGGCGTCGCCCTGGCGCGTGAGCGACGGTTCGCCGAGGCGGTGAGTTCGTGGGACCAGGTGGTGCAGCTGGCGCCGAGCGCCGAGCTCGCTACTGCGGCCCGGAGCCGCGCCCGTTCGGCGCGGGACCTCCAGCACATCCTCGCGGCGGAGGGGCGGTAGCCATGCCGATCGAAGGACCGCTGCGCGAGCTCGGCATCCACGACGTGTTCCAGCTGCTCGACCTGGCCCGAAAGACCGGCGTGCTCAAGGTCACCTCAGAGCTGCGCCAGAACGGCGGCACGGTCTATTTCGACAAGGGCGCCGTGGTCGCCGCCGAGATTCACAGCAACCCGCATCCGCTGGGCAGCATGCTGCTGCGGATGGGCAAGCTGAGCGAGGCGGATCTCCGCCGCGCGCGCGACATGCAGGAAGCGGGCGATTCCCGCCGCCTGGGCGACGTGCTCGTCGAGATCGGCGCCATCACCCGTCGCGAACTGGAGCGTCAGGTGCGCGCGCAGGTGGAAGAGGTCATCTTTGAGTTGATGGGCTGGTCGGAAGGCTATTTCTCATTCTCGGAAGCCCCGCTCGAAGCGGTGCCCGCCCAGGCGACCGTGCGGATCCCCACCGAGGCGCTGCTGATGGAAGCGGCGCGGCGCATTGACGAGTGGAGCCGCATCGAATCGAAGATCCCCCATCTCGATGTCGTGCCACGCCTCGTGGCGCCCGACGGCGCCGACGCCGGCCCGATGGACCTGCGTCCGGCGGAATGGGAAGTGCTCGCGGCAGTGGACAGCGTTCGCGATGTCCGGCAGCTCGCAGCCGTCGTGCGCCGGTCGGAGTTCGACGTAGCCCGCACGCTGTTCGGGCTTGCCACCGCAGGGGTGATCGTGCTCGATGATCCGCGCCAGCTTCCGCTTCCGGACGCGGTCGGGGGCGAGATCGCCGACCTGCTGGCGCGCGCCGAGGCGTACCTGATCGCCGGCAACGGCGCGGCGGCGCTGGAATCGGTAGAGGAAGCACGGCAGACGGCGCCTGGCCCCCATGTGCCGACCCTGCTCATGCTGGGCCGGGCACTGCTGGCGGTCGGTCGTCCCGGCGACGCGGCGGAGGCGTTTGCCACGGTCACGCAGGTCGATCCCGCGCATGCCGCTGCCCGGCGGCTGCTCGGTGTGGCGCTCGCGGGGGATGGCCGGTTCGAGGAAGCCGTGGAGACGTGGGATGCGTGGAGCAGGCTGCCGGCGCGACCGGCCGATGAGGATGCGCAGGGAGGATGGGTGAACCGGATGCGTGAGGCGGCGAAACTGCTGGGGCAGGCGACGCGGGTGGCGAATGGCTGACGATATCCGCGCCATGACGGCGGAATTGGCGGCCGATCCCGGCAGCCTGGTGTTCCTGAAGCTGGGCGAGGCGTTGCGCCGCCGGGGTCAGGTCGAGGCGGCGCTGAAGGTCGCCCAGGCAGGTGTCTCGCGCTATCCATCGCTCGCCGATGCGCACGACCTGCTCGCGCGCGTGCAGAGCGACCTCGGTGACGGTGAGGCGGCGTTCGACGCGTGGATGAACGCGCTGCAGAACGATCCCGCGCACCTTGGTGCCCACAAGGGACTCGGCTTCCTCTACTACCGTGCCGGCGACCTCGAACGCGCGTTGCGCCATCTGGAGCTGGCTCGCGAGCAGGATGACTCGCGCGGGCTGGGGCAGGGAATTGCCCGGGTGCGGGAAGCATTGGCGCGGCAACGAGCTGGCGTCGCTGAAACGCAGCAGATTATCGAGCCTTCCGGCTTGCGGTTTTCGCTGGATGAGGCGGACTCCGCGGATGAAACCGGACGCTCAGCGCTCAGCGCGCAGCGCTCAGCGGCAACCAACGAGCCGCCGAGTCCCCGAGCCGCCGAGAATGACCTCTTCCACGGCTTCGACGGCGCCCGCGACGGGCTGCTCCTGCTCGACCAGAATGGGCTCCGCCTTGGCGGCGGAATCCGTGATGCCGATAACCGCGACGTGAGCGATACGGTCGCAGCGCACCTGGCTGGTGTGTCACGTGAAGCAGTACGGACCGCGCGCCTGCTGGGCCTCGGCGCCTGGCAGAGCGTGGTCGCCGAGTGTGGATCGGGCAACCTGCACCTGAGTGCACCGTCCGATGAGACCGTGCTCCTCACGACCCGTGATGCCAGCGTGCCGGCCGGCAGGCTGGCGGTGATCGCGGAGCGAGCCGGCGCGGCTGCGCGCCGCTGGCTGGAGCGCGCCACGTGACTGACGTTCGCGCCACGCTCGACCGGGTGAGCGCCATTCGTGGCGTCCGCGGGGCCATGCTGGTGTCGGCCGCCGACGGATTGGTGATTGCCGACTCGCTGATGGACGGGGTGGATGGACAGGCAGTGGCCGCGCTGGCTGCAAGCCTCGTGGGGCGGCTTGCCCGCGCCACCGGCGCAGCCGGGATGTCGGCGCCATCCATCGTACACCTGCGCGCCGCAGAAGGATCGGTACTCGCGGTGCCGGCAGGCGCCGAGGTGCTGGTCGTCGCCGTTACGGCGGCGGACGCCAATCTCGGACTTGCACGGCTTGAGATGCTTGACGTCGCGAGGAGCCTGGCCTGATGCGCACGCTGGAACCCTGGGTGGGACCGCCACTCGAGGCCTTCCTCGCCGAGTCATCCGCCCGTCTGGTGCTGCTCATGACCTCGGCGGGGCAGGTCGTGGCCCAGCACGGCTTCGCGCGCTCCCTCGACGTGATGGCGGCCTCGGCACTCGGCGCCGGCATCGTCGCCTCGACCTCAGAAGTCGCCCGGCTGATCGGTGAGCGCGAGTTCGGGGCGCTCGTGCATCAGGGCGGCGAGCATGGGCTGTTCATCTCGTCCTTCGACACGCCGCGGGGACGCTGGATTGCGCTCGTCGTCTTCGGCCAGGATACCACAGTAGGCCTGGTACAACTCTTCTTCAGCCGGCTCTGCGCCGACCTGCGCGCCGCCGCGCCGCCGGAGGAGCCCCGCGGGCCGGTGCTCGCCGAGAATTTTGAACACGACCTCAACGCCAGCCTGCACGCGCTGTTCGGACGCTGACCATGTCGCTCGTCAACTTCACGACCCGCGAGATCACCTG
>CBINCZ010000258.1:0-4518 GCA_966249295.1 uncultured Gemmatimonadales bacterium | reverse complement strand
GGCAGCCCAGGATATTCATCATGGTGGACTTGCCCGAACCGGACGGCCCCATGATGGCCACGTATTCGTTCCGCCGGATGGTGAGCGACACGCCCCGCAGAGCGTGCACGACTTCGCCACCCATGTCATAGCGGCGCTCCAGCCCCACGACACGAAGAACTTCCGGGTTCATCAGCTCTTTGCTCCCTTCATGGCCGGGGCCGGCGCAGCCTTCACCTTGTCGCCATCCTTGAGGTCGCGAATGGCCTGGTAGGTGCCGGCAACGATGGTCTCGCCTTCCTTCAGGCCATCAGTGATTTCGAAGAACTCATCGCCCGTGATGCCCACCTTGACCGGGCGGAAGTGGGCAATGCCGTCCTGGACCACGAAGACACCTTCGGTGTCCTTGGGTTTCGCCGCTCCCTGCCGGGCCGTATCGCGGGCCGGGACAGGCGCCGCCTTGCCTTGACGGGCGGCCTCCTCATTGGGCACCGGCTCGTTGCCGCGGACGGTGAGCGCAATGATCGGCACGCTCAGGACGTCCTTACGAGTGGCGGTCACGATGCGTGCCGTGCAGCTCAGGTCCGGCCGCACATCCTCGGGCGGATTGTCGAGCGTGACCTCGACCTCGAAGTCCACCGCGCGATCCTGCGAGCCACCGGCCGTCTGGGTGGGCGTGAGCACCGCGCTGTTGCTGATCTTGGTCACCCGACCCGTGAACGTGGTATCGGGAAAGGCATCGATGGTGACCTGCACCGAGTCGCCCTGTTCCAGCCGCACCACGTCGGTCTCGTCCACCTGTACGGTGGCGAGGATCACGCTGAGGTCCGCCACCGTCACCAGCAGGCCCTCGGCGCTGGAGAAGGTGCTGGGCACCGCGACTTCGCCCACTTCCTTGGCGACCCGGACCACGCGGCCGTCCATGGGCGCCACCAGGTGGGTCTTGCTCAGCTGGTCCTCCGCCTCGCGAAGCGAGGCACGGGACTGCTCGAGCTGCGCCTCACTCGCCTTCAGGTTGGCTTCGGCGACATCGAAGGCGGTCTGGGCCTGCTCCACGGCCTCGGGCGAAATCAGGTTGGCACCCGAGGCGGCGAGCTGCTTGGCGCGATCGAGCGCACGCCGGGCCTGGTCCCGGTTGGCCCGGGCCTGGACCGTTGCGGCCTGCGACGACGCCACCAGCCCCTGCGCGCGGGCCACCGCCGCCTGGTACTGGGTCGGGTCGATCTGCAGGAGGAACTGGCCCTTCTTGACCCAGTCGCCTTCCTTCACGCCGATCTTCGTGATGCGGCCCGTGATGTCGGCGCTGATATCCACCGACGTTTTCGCGTCGATCTTGCCACTCGCGGTGACCGCGGACACCAGGCTGCGGCGCGACACCTTCTCCATGCGCACTTCCGTCCCGGCGTTGGCCTTCCGTGCCCGGCCCGTCATGACCAGCACGATCACGAGCACCACGGCAAGGAGGGCAAAGATTCCGAACTTCTTCCCACGCGACATGAGTCGTCCTTGTTATCGAAGGGGACGGCCGACCGCCAATTCGAGCTGGGCGACGGCAATGTGGTAACCATACACGGCATTCACGTACGCGCCTTCGGCACCTTGCACCGCGTTCTGCGCGTCGGAGAGCTCGAGCGCCGTGCCGCTGCCCAGCCGGTAGCGGTCTTCTGCCAGCCGAAGCTGGTCACGTGCGGCGTCACGCGCGGCCTGCTGTACCGCGATCGAGCTGTACGCGGTCTGCACCCGCAGGTAGTCGGCCTCGACATTCTTGCGCACCAGCAGCCGATTGGCGCGCACTGCTTCCTGGGCGTCTTCCTGCTGTGCCCGCTGCTGGGAAAGATTCAGCTCCCGCGAAAAGCCGTCGAAGATGGGCAGCGAGATCCGCAGGCTCGCGCTGAATGGCTGCCTCGAGAAGTGAAACGGAAAGACATTGTTCTGTTCCCGGATGGACGCCGCGACCGCGGGATCGAGCGTGGCCGGATCCACAAGATTGTTGGCGCCAAGGCAATCGACCGTCGGCAAGCCGGCGCTCGACCGGATCTGGTTGCTCTCCAGGCAGCCCGCGTAGCCGGCCTTGGCCCGCGACAGCTCCTGATCGATCAGCAGCTGCTCGTTGGAGAATTCCTGCGTGAAGCCGCTCCACCCGGCGCTCACGCTGAGCGTGGGGAAGTACTGCATCCTGGCGGCTGTTACCTGTGCCCCCGCTGCATTCTCCTGGGCCCGCAGCGCACGCAGGTTGGGGTTCTGCTGCTCCGCCGTGGCCAGCAGGCTCTGCAGGTCGAACCCTGGCTCCACCACGGGGAAGCTGTCCGTCAGCGCGATCTGCGCCACCGGCGCAGGCGGGTCGACGCCCATGAGCCTGAAGAGTTCAAGCTTTGCCTCGTTGGCATTCTGGCGCGCCGTGAGCAGCGCCACCTCCGACGTGCGCTTGGTCACTTCTGCCTGCCGTACGTCGAGCAGCGTAGTCTGGCCGACCTGATACCGTGCCTGTGCCAGCCTGAGGAAATCATCGTTCCGCTTCACCTGCTGCTCGGCAACATCGACCTGCGCCACCGCCTGAAGCGTCGCGAGGTACTGGGTCGTGATGTCTGCCTTGAGCTGCACACCGGCGGCGGCGATCTGTTCACTGGTGGCGTGCTGCTGCGCCTTGGCCCGCGAGGGACCGGTCAGCACGTTTCCATTCAACTGCCAGCCAAGGCCGATGTTGTAGTTGGAGCCGTATTGTGGAGACGTCTGCACGAACTCCGTGCCGCCAAACGGGGTGCTGCCCGCACCGGTGTAGCTCAGGCCGAGGCCCACGTCAGCGCCCGGCAGGAAAAGCTGCGAATAGGCGCTCCGGACGCCCCACCGCGCGGGGCCCGCGTCGTTCTGGACCTGCCGGTATGCCGGGCTGTTGGCCCGTGCCTGCTCCAGCGCCTCACCCAGCGTCAGCGTAGCCCGGATCGGCACCGCCTGCGTGGTGTCCTGGGCATTCAGGGGAGCTGTGGCTACCAGGGCAACGACCAGCAGGGCGGTGATTCGCGGCATGTACGATTCCTCGTTCAGGTGGCGATACAGACGCTCATACGGGGCCGGGGTTTCGCAAGTTTCAGCTTGCGACGATGCCGGCCCTAATCCTGCTTCCACAATGGTTTGGAGCGGAGTGAGGTCAGCGAGTGGCAGCGACGAGCCCGTCAGCCAGCTCGGCCCGCAGCAGCCGGCCCGAGCTGCTGACGAGCAGTGTGCCGGTGAGCTGGCCGGTGAGGGTGATGCGCCGAGCCTGGTCTCCGTCGCCCTGGCGGGCCGCGAACTGGACCCGGCGGCCAGTGCGAGGATAAATGCCCACCATTCGCGTTCCCGTCGGCGTCGCCAGGTCCGCTACGGCCTGGTAGAGGCTCAGCACATGATCATCGAGCAGGACCAGATTCTCCCCCGATGGGATCTCGCGGACCGCCTTGGCGCCCGGGGTGTCGGTCCGCAGGATCACCCGGGCGCCGGAGCCCGCCGCAAGGATCGTACTTCCACCGGCATCGTCGTGGAGGTCGAGCTGGAACAGCACGAACTGCCTGGCGGCATCACGCTGCAGCATCGCTTCCAGCGCCGAGTCTCGCGGCGAACCAGGATAATGGGCTCGCACGATAAGCGTGGTGCCCCCGGGATTGTTGGCGTCGCCGTCCGATAGCGTCGCCACTTCCTTGCCGATCTCGGCACCGGCGCGCGTAATCGTATAGGTGACCGGCTCGCCCTGCTGGGCCGACGCGGGCTGCGGAAGGGCCAGTACGGCGAGCACGAGGGGTGCAAGACGGCGCATCCGGACCTCGGGGCCAGAGTTCGGCAACTCAGCACGCATTGAGGCAGTGCTGGACCTGCTCCAATATGAATGAATATAGCCGTTCGCCCTTCTGTGCGGTCGCCAGACTGGGGAAGCCAACCGACCCGGGGAAGCCGGCCGGCACGCGCCGGCTGGTTCCTGGCCGGTAGTCGCGCTCATTGGCGGGCAGCACGTAGTCCTGCGCCACATCCATCCGCACCAGGTCGGGTGCAATGAAGAGCAGCAGCGAGGTGTCAAGCTCGCCGCCTTGCACCGGGTCGTCCGGTCGCTCCAGCCGGTCCCCGAAGTCGAGGTCGAAGATGTCGACCGCCAGCACCCGCGCCGAGTCGGTGCGAATGGTGCTGAGCGCTTCCTGGTGGGCGTCGTTGGCCTGCGCCGTGAGGATCAGGAACTCCTTTACGCCTGCCCCCAGCTCCCAGGACCCGATAAGTTCGTTCATGACCCGGTGCAGCGTTTTTCGGGAGAGGGAAGCCCCGCCCGGAAACGATGGGATCGGCGTGTGCACGCCGTATTCCACCGTCGGCGTGCGTGGCACGCCTGACAGCGCCGACAGGTCATCCGCCAGCCGTTCCACGATGAGCGAGTCACAGCCCAGTGGCAGGTGGGGGCCATGCTGCTCGGTCGTTCCCACGGGTACGATGAGCGCCGGCCGTTCCGCCAGTCGTTCCCGGAGGGCTCCAGGGGTCATGTCCTTCAAGCGCCAGGGATGTCGGTCGTGAGGCATCGCGATC
>CBINCZ010000257.1:0-4544 GCA_966249295.1 uncultured Gemmatimonadales bacterium | reverse complement strand
CGCAAAATCATTCCAGAAATCTTCCGTAAACGACCGCACCACGCCTTCAAGCAGCCGGGCGCCGAGGCCGGCGAGGGCGCCCTGCACCTCGCCCTCGGCTTCCCAGTGCAGGCGCTGGCGATCGGGCGCGAGCGGCTCGATCCGGATGTGGGACCGCACCTCGACCTCGGTGCCAGGCGCCGAGCCCGTGGCGGTGAGGCTGGCCCGCTCCTGGGGCTGAAGGTCGTGCATGCGCACGTGCATGACGATTCGCAGCTTGAAGAACGCGATCCCGAGCCCCAGGTGCAGGTTGTAGCGTTCGGGGGAGAGCACTTCCACTTCCTCGACCCCCGGGGCCGACTCGGCCACGAAATGGGGATCGAGGAGGGCATTCCACACGCGCTCGCGTGTCGCGCTGACGTCGGGGGAGCCGGAGAAGTGGAGCTTCATGGGTGGGCCGTCCGGCCCATGGTCGCGGCAGGGTGCATCATGACTGTAAGTTACGGTTGATGCGCATAGCGATCTTCTCCGAAGTGTACTGGCCCATGGTGAGCGGCGTGGGCGTGACCCTGCGGCGGCTGGCCGACAGCCTGCTCGAGCGGGGCCACGCGGTGCGGGTCTATTCGGCGTCGTACACCCTGCCGCCGTCGGGTGATCGGGCCGAGGTTTGCCGCTCGCCCAGCCGCCCGTTCTTCCTCTACCCGGACGTGCAGTGGGCCTTTCCCCGGCATCGTGCCCTGGTGGAAGATGCCGCCCGGTTCCAGCCTGACATCGTGCACCTGGCCACCGAATTCGCGATGGGCTACGCCGGGGCCCGTGTGGCCCGTCAGCTCGCACTGCCCATGGTGGCGTCGGCGCACACCGACTACGAGCAGTATGCATCACGCTACCGGGTGGACTGGGCAGTGCGCGCCGGCTGGCGCTACCTGCGCTGGTTCTACGGCCAGGCCGAACGAGTGCTGTGTCCCACCCGGATCTACGAACAGCACCTGCAATCGCGCGGCGTGCACAACACCGGCATCTGGTCGCGCGGAGTGGACACGGACGCCTTCCATCCCGATTTCCGCTCCAACGCCTTCCGGGCCGCGCTCGGCGCGCGCCACGGCGATCACGTGGTAACCTACATCGGCCGGATGGCGCGGGAAAAGAATCTGGAGTTGCTGCTCGACAGCTGGGCCACGGTGCGCAGTCGGTATCCCACCGCGCACCTGGTGCTGGTGGGGCAGGGGCCGCTGGAGGCGGAGATCGCCCGGCGGCGCCTGCCAGGCGTGCACCTCACGGGCCTGCTCACTGGCCGGGACCTCGCCGAGGCCTATGCGTCAGCGGATCTCTTCGCCTTCCCGAGCGTTACGGAAACATTCGGGAATGTGCTGCTCGAGGCGATGGCCTCGGGGCTTCCCTCGGTCGTGGTGGCGGCGGGTGGCATGCTCGAGTTTGCGCGTCACCAGCGCAACAGCTGGCTGGTGGAGCCCAACTCGGTGGGCGCAATGACGGAAGGCATCCTGCGAGTGCTGGACGACGCTGAGCTGCGACACAGCCTGTCGGAAGGCGCGCTGGCCACGGCACGCAGCCGTCGCTGGGACCTGGTGGACGACCGGTTGCTCGAGGACTACGCGCGCGCGATCGAGCGGCATGGGAGGAGGAGGGCAGCGTAGGCAGGATGGGCAGGATGGGCGAGATGGGCGGGATGGACAGGTAATGTTGGGTGGGGTTTCGGCCTGCCCATCTTGCCCATCTTGCCCATCCTGCCCATCCTGTCAGCCCATCCTGCCCATCATCCCAACTCAAACTTCTCCTTCAACACCCACACCTTCAGCGCAAAGAAAATCCGGATCATCATGGCATAGTCACCCTCGTTGACCAGGAGCACGAGGGCCTTGGCGTCGGTGCCGCGCGTGCGGTTCACCGTTTCCTTGGCACGCATCCGACCGCGGAGCTGGTCGAACCACGACGGCAATTGGTCGCGCTGGTCAGTGGGCACGATGACCCGGCTGCGTCCGCCGGTGGGGTCGGCGAGGGCTACCTGGCAATAGCGCTTGCCGCGGGCCGCGCCGAGGGTGGCGCGCATGAAGGTGATCGAACGATCCGGCAATTCAGCCCAGACCTTGACGTTGGGCGTGGTGCGGGGCCGCACCTCGATCCGCTCCCGTCGCTGCTTGGGCAGGCGGACCATGAACTCCCACTGGTTGCGGGCGCTGAAGTTGCCGTCGGTCACATGGAAGGTCTGCTCGGTGCCCTGCTGCGCCGCGCCGCCGAAGGTCCAGCTCGCCGGGCGCTCCTCCCCGGCTTCCACGGTGACCTTGTCGAGTTGGTACTTCGGGCGTCGGGGCATGGGAAGCTCCTATGAGTGTGCGGGGTGAGGCAAGAGCTGAGAGCTGAGAGCTGAGAGCTAAGAGCTGAGAGCTAAGAGCTGAAAGCAACATGCCAATAGCGACTCAATTGCACAGCTCACAGCCCACAGTTCTCAGCTCTCAGCTCTCAGCTCTCGAATCGACTCAATCACGTCCCCTTCAACGATCCCATCCACCACATCCATCCCTTCCACGACCTCCGCGAACACGGTGTACGCCTGGTCGAGGCGGAGGTTGTCGCGCAGGTTGACGAACCACTGCGCATCGCCGGTATCGTGCGCGCGGGTGCTCATGCCCACGGTCCCGCGCACATGGTGCACCGTGCTGAGCTCGTCGCGGAAATATCGGTTGTAGCCGGAGTATTCGTTGTCGAGCGGACCACCGCCCTGGATCACGAAGTCGGGCTCGACCCGGTGCCAGGCCATCCCGTCGTAGTAATGCTCCTGCACCAGCGCCAGGATGCGGGCGGCGGTCATCGGTGCCGCATCGCCCCGGAGCCGCACCACGAAGCTGCCGCCCCCGCTCTCCGGCGCGAGGGTCACCCTGAGGCGTACGTCAGCACCTAGTGCGAGCGCCACCGCCTCGGGCGGCAAGGTTGACACGGGTGCCGGCGGCTGGTCGTCGCTGGCTGGACGTCCCGCGGCCTGGAGCAGTGCGACGCGCGCATCGCGCTCGGAGGCGTTGCCGCGCTTGACCCATCGCGCGAACACCGCATTCGCACGTTGCTTCACGTTCTGGTCCGGGGAGCCCACCAGCGCCAGCGCCGCTGCCCGGACCACCTGAGGTGCATCGGAATTCAGGGCGTCGAGATAGAGCGCATCGTCCGCATGGCCGGTCAGGTGGGACAGCGCCTCGATCACCGCTTCGCGCACGTTAGGATCACGATCGTTGCGCAGCTCGAAGAGCGTCATCGCGTCACCCATGGCGGCAGCGGCACGGGCGGCGTAGCGGCGAAGGTGGGGATTCCGGTGCCGGGCGAAGTTGGTGATGCGCTTGCCGGCCAGCATTGGCTGCATGCGGCTCAGCGCCAGCAGGGCGTGTGCGGCCGGCTGCCACGAAACGCCATTGAGCTCCCGCCGGGACAGGTCGCGGCTGATCTCGTCCGCCCATTTCGTGAGCACGGCGATGATTGCCGCATTGCCGGCACAGGTTGAGTCCATCAGGTCGGCGGCCCGCAGCCGGACCGGCCACGCACTGTCGACCAGTGCCGAGCCCAGTGCGGTGCAGTCGTGCCGCTGGCTGGCCAGCGTGCGATAGCGCAGGCGCCAGGCCGGGTCGGGCCAGACGGGTGGCGCCGGGAGCGGCGTGAATGCACTGCGTCCCGAGAATGTTGAATCGGTGATCCGGGCCATGGCCCTGTCGGCGAGCCGCCGGATGCGGCTGTCGCCGTGACGATGCCCTTCCGCCAGTGCGGGGTCTGCCGTGTCACGCCGGTCTTCGGCGAGGAGAATCCGGCCGACAAGGGCGGAATCCGATGCCGTGAGCATCCGATCCTGGGCCGGGAGCGAGAGTGGAGCGAGCGCGAGCAGGGCGCCGAGGTAGAGAGCGCGCATCGGACTCCAGGGTGACGAAGGAAGGCCAGCTCGAATCTGCATGCCTGGCCTCGGGCGTCAAGCTTTGGGAGCACTGAGTGCTGAGTGCTGAGTGCTAAGTGCTGAGCGCTGAGCGCTAGTGCAAGGTCTCGCCCGCTTCCAGCATCCGGATGAACTTCTCCAGCCGGCGCTGCCTCGTCTCCGGCCGCTTGGCATCCTGCAGGCGATAGAGAATGGCATAGCGGTTCTGGCTGCTGAGCTGTTCGAAGAATCGCCGGGCACGGGCGTTGGTCTTGAGGCAGGTCGCGAGATCATCGGGGACACTCATCCTGCTGGGCGACGCGTACGCCGCGTCCCAGCGGCCGTCGGCCTTGGCCGCTTCCATCGCCCGAATACCTGCGGCCGTCAGTCGCCCGTCGGCGTGCAGCCGCTCTACCGAGGTGCAGTTGATTTGCGACCACTTGCTGCGGGGCCGGCGGGGCGTGAACCGTTGACGATACCAGCTCGCGTCCACTGATTTCGCCTGTCCATCGATCCAGCCACAACAGAGCGCCACCTCGAGGGCCTCCGCATGGGTGACCGACCGGAGCCCGCTTTGCTTCCTGGCCATCTCGAGCCAGATGCCGCCCGATGTCTCGTGATGCCTGAGCAGCCAGCGCTCCCACGTTGCGCGGGAGCGAAA
>CBINCZ010000256.1:0-4559 GCA_966249295.1 uncultured Gemmatimonadales bacterium | reverse complement strand
GAGCAGAACGTGCACGTATTCCGGAGGATGCAGACGTTGGTGGGATTGATGTGCTGGTTGGCCGAGAAGTAGACCCGATCGCCGTTCAGGCGCTGGTTGGCAAAATCGGCCAGCGTGCCCAGGCCGAGGATGTCGCTCGTGCCGAAGAGCGTCTCGCCCGCCTCCAGGCTCAGTCGCTCCCCCGCCTCAACCACGTCGGCGATGGGCAGCAATGCGGGATCGGTAATGCGGGATCGGTCGAGCTGGACTGCCATGCGGACTCCTGAGACCGGACGAGAGGGCTGGCGGAATCTAATAAGTTCGTAAGTCGTACGTCATGAGTCGTACGACGTACGACCTACGACTCACCCCTCGAAGCCCCTCACCGCCAGCGTCGCATTATGGCCGCCGAAGCCGAAGGAATTGCTCAGCGCCACCTTGACCGGGCGTTCCTGCATGCGGTTGGGCGCCGAGTCGAGATCGCACTCGGGATCAGGAGTGATCTGGTTGATGGTGGGCGGGATCTTGCCGGTCCGGACCACGAGGAGCGACACGCAGAACTCCAGCGCGCCGGCGCCGCCCAGCAGGTGGCCGGTCATGGACTTGGTAGATCCGAAGACCAGCGTGCGGGCATGGTCGCCAAAGACGGCCTTCACTGCCCGGGTCTCGGCGACGTCACCCACGGGCGTGGAGGTGCCGTGGGCGTTGACGTAGCCCACGTCCTGAAGGGAAATCTGGCCATCCTCCAGGCAATGACGGATGGCGAGCTGGGCACCCTCACCCGACTCGGGCGGTGAAGTGATATGATAGGCATCGCCGCTGGCACCGTAGCCGGCGACCTCACCGAGAATCGTGGCACCACGCGCCTGGGCGTGCTCGAGACTCTCCAGGATCACCACCCCACCACCGTCACCCAGCACAAAGCCATCGCGATCCAGGTCGAACGGCCGGCTGGCCGTCGCGGGGTCGTCGTTTCGGGAGGACAGCGCCTTCATGTTGGCGAACGCCGCGACCGTGAGGCCGGTGATCGCGGCCTCGGAGCCGCCCGTCACCATGCAGTCCGCTCGTCCCGACTGGATCAGCCGGAACGATTCGCCGATGGCGTGCGCGGATGAGGCGCAGGCCGAGACAGTGGCGAAGTTGGGACCGCGCAGGCCATACCGCATGGAGACCAGGCCCGCGCCGATGTCCGGGATGAACATTGGGACGAAGAAGGGCGATACCCGGTCGGGACCCTTCTCGATGAAGATCCGGCAGTTGTCCTCGTAGGTCTGCATCCCGCCGATGCCGCTGCCGATGATCACGCCGGTGCGGTCGGGCGCGGGGAACCCGCCCTCCAGACCCGCCTGCGCCACGGCCTGCGCCGCCGCCCCGAGCGCAAACTGCGCAAAGAGGTCGTAACGCCGGGCTTCCTTGCGGTCGATGTAGAGGAGAGGATCGAAGTCCTTCACCTCGCAGGCAAACCGCACGGACAGCCGCGAGGGATCGAACTTCGTGATGGGCCCGGCACCGGAACGCCCGGCCAGCAGGGCGCTCCAGGTGGATTCGGTATCGGTGCCGACCGGGGTCACCAGCCCCATGCCGGTGACGACGACGCGGCGCGCCAACGAGCTACTTCCCGATCTTCGAGTGCAGGTAGTTCATGGCATCCCCGACGGTCCGCATCTTCTCCGCGTCCTCGTCGGGGATGTCGATGTCGAACTCCTTCTCGAAGGCCATGACGAGCTCCACGGTATCGAGGCTGTCCGCACCCAGATCCTCCATGAAGCTGGCTTCGGACGTGAGCTTGTCGCGCTCGACGCCGAGTTCCTCCACGATGATGTCCTTGACCTTCTCTTCAAGGTTGTCCATGTGTTCCTCGTGTTGGGAATTGAGAGCCCGCTTGTCAGATGACCATGCCGCCATCCACCACGAGCACCTGCCCGGTGATGTAGGCCGCCAGCGTGGACGCCAGGAAGAGGACGGTGCCCGCCACGTCGTCCGGGGTGCCGAGCCTGCCCAGCGCAATGCTGTCTAATAACGCCTTCCTCGCCTCATCGGGCAAGGCGTCGGTCATGTCCGTGGCGATATAACCCGGCGCCACGCAATTGGCCGTGATCCCCCGGCTGGCGTACTCCCGGGCCACCGACTTGGTGAACCCGACCAGCCCGGCCTTGCTCGCAGCGTAGTTGGCCTGCCCCTTGTTGCCCGTGAGGCCCACGATACTGGTGATGTTGATGATCCGGCCGTGCCGGCGCTTCATCATGGGCTTGATGCAGGCACGGGTGGTGAGAAAGGCGCCCTTGAGGTTGGCGTCCAGCACGGTATCCCAGTCGTCGTCGCCGAGACGCAGCAGGATGTTGTCGCGCGTGACACCAGCGTTGTTGACCAGGATGTCAACGGCACCGAGGCCCGCTTCGGCCTCCTGCACAGCCCGCTCCACCTGGGCAGCATCCGCGACGTCACAGGCAAGCGCCAGTGTGCCCTCGCCGATCTCTGCCGCCGCGGCCTTGGCCCGGTCCAGGTCACGCGCCGCGATAGCCACCCGCGCGCCCGCGGCACACAGCGACTTGGCAATCGCGAGTCCGATGCCACGGCTGCCGCCGGTGACAAGCGCGCCCTGCCCTGAAAGATCGATGCTAACGGTCATAAGCAATCACGAAAGCACGAAGGACACGAAAGCACGAAAGGGTCATGAGTCGTGAGTCTTGTGTCATGGCAGGCGTCTCGAATTCGCGTTCGCGCTGTCGTGTTTTCGTATCGTCCCGAGTGAGCGCCGAATGCTCAACCATGCTCCACCAGTCGGGCGACGTCGTCGGGGCTGCCGAGGGTAATGGCTTCAACCCCCGGCACGATCCGGCGCACGAGCCCGGAGAGCACGGCACCCGGGCCCGCTTCCACGAAGCGCGCGCCGGCGGCCTCCCGCGCCAGGGTTTCCACGCTCGCGACCCAGCGCACCGGAGCCGTGAGCTGTTCCACCAGGCGTGCCCGCGCTTCGGCAGCGGTACGCACCGGCGTCGCCGTGGCGTTGGCCACCACGGGGAAGCGCGGGTCCGCGAACGGTGTCGCCTCCAGCGCTGCCGCGAGGCCCGGCACTGCCGGCTCCATCAGCGGCGAGTGAAACGCCCCGCTTACCTTGAGCGGGATCACGCGCTTGGCGCCCATCTCCTTGCAGCGCGCGCCGGCCCGTTCCACTGCCTCAGGATCACCCGAAATCACGGTCTGGTCGGGCGCGTTCTGGTTGGCGGCAACCGCAATGCCGCCGCCGTTGGATGATTCCGAGCAGGCAGTCGCCACTTCAGCCGTTGCGAGGCCCAGCACTGCTGCCATGGCACCGGGCCGCGCCTGGCCGGCCTCGAACATGAGCTCGCCCCGCCGGCGCACCAGCCTGGCCGCATCCTCGACCGAGAGAGACCCTGCTGCGACATACGCGGAATATTCGCCGAGACTGTGGCCCGCGGCCATGGCCACGGGCTCGATGGCGTCCCCGACAGCGGCCAGCGCGGCGGCGGAGTGTGCGAGGATGGCGGGCTGCGCGTTGTGGGTGAGCGTCAGTTCCTCTTCCGGCCCTTCCCACATCAGGCGCGAGAGCGGCGTGCCCAGTGCGGCGTCAACCCGCTCAAAGACTTCGCGGGCCGCGGCAAAGTGTTCGGCAAGCTCGCGGCCCATTCCCACCTTCTGCGAGCCCTGGCCAGGGCAGACCAGCACGTTCACCATCGGATGACCGAGCTGGCCCAGGTGAAGCCGGCGCCGAACGCCACGAGGAGCACCACTGATCCGGGCCCGATGCGGCCCTCGGCCTCCGCCTGCGCAAGCGCAATCGGGATAGACGCGGATGAGGTGTTGCCGTAGCGGTCAACGTTGACCATCACCTTGTCCATCGGCACGCCGGCGTGCCGGGCGGTGGCGTCAATGATCCGCAGGTTGGCCTGGTGCGGCACCAGCAGGTCGATGTCTTCACCGCGCATGCCGGCGCGCTCCAGCGCCACGTCACACGCCTCGGACATGGCGAGCACCGCCGCCTTGAACACTTCACGGCCCTGCATCTTCATGAACTGGGCGCGCTCCGCCACCACCTCATTGCTGATCGGATGCCTGGAGCCCCCGCCCGGTCGATAGAGCAGGTCGGCGAGGCGACCATCAGACTTGAGATACGACGACAGGATGCCGCGCGGCGCCTCTCCGTCGGGAGACGTGCCCTGCAACACGACGGCGCCCGCGCCGTCGCCGAACAGCACCGCGGTGCTGCGATCTTCGAAATCGGTAATCGAGGTGAGCTTCTCGGCGCCGAGCACCAGGATATTCTCGCCCTGGCCGGCGGCGATCAGGCCTTCAGCCATCGAGAGCGCAAACAGAAACCCGGGGCAGGCGGCGTCGATGTCGAGCGCGAAGGCGTTGGTGGCGCCAATCAGCGCCTGCAAGTCACAGGCGGTCGCCGGCAGCAGGCGATCAGGCGTCGCCGTGCCCAGCACGATGGCGTCGAGCTGCTCCGGCGTCAGTCCCGCCCTGGCGAGGGCTGCGCTGGCAGCAGTGGCGGAGAGACTGGCTACGGTGTCCTCGGGGCCGGCAAAGCGGCGCTCGCGGATGCCGGTGCGGTCGAC
>CBINCZ010000255.1:0-4569 GCA_966249295.1 uncultured Gemmatimonadales bacterium | reverse complement strand
CTCGTCGAGCGCGGACGGCCGGCCGTCGACCGCGGGCCCTCGGCGGTCGCATCGCAGAAGAGCTCTTCTTCGGGAAGCTCACGTACAACATGAGCGAGAACCAGCTGCTGGAGCTCAGCGGCAACTGGCGGAAGGAGACCGACAAGCGCGGCTTCGGGAACCAGTTCGCCGGGCCTGACGTGGCCTTCGAGGCCGGCGAGAACTTCCGCAACAACATCGTGGATGGCGGGATCAAGCACACCTACTTCGGCCAGCAGTGGGTGAACGAGGCGTCGGTCAACTACCAGTGGTATCAGTGGAACCCGAACCCGTTCAACTTCGATCTCGTCGGCCGCCAGTTCAATGGCATCGGCCGCATCGGCGGGCGCGATTCCCGCCAGGACATCGTTCAGAAGCGCCTCTCAATCCGTGACGACATCACCTTCACCGGTGTGGACCTTGCTGGCCAGCATGTGTTCAAGGTGGGCGCCAACCTCGATTACCTGAAATACGACCTCAACAAGCAGCTGAACGAGAATCCGCTCTTCATTTTCGATGACCGCAACGACTTTGCGTTCCCGTTCCAGGCCAATTTCGGCTTCGGTGACGGCGACGTCAAAGGCTCCAATGCGGAATTCGGCATCTACGCACAGGATGACTGGTCGCCGACCCGGCGGCTCACCCTCAACCTCGGCGTCCGCTGGGACTATGAGTCCGGCGCCTTCAACCAGGACTTCGTGACTCCTCAGCCCGTCGTGGATTCGCTCACCGCGGTCCGGAACGATCTCTTCGTGGACATTGACCCGAGCCGCTACTTCACCGATGGCAGTGATCGCAAGGCCTTCACCGGCGCGATCCAGCCACGGATCGGCGCCTCCTACGCCATCGAAGACGCGGGCAACACCGTGCTGTTCGGCGGCTTCGGTATTTTCTACGACCGGATTCCGTTCAACAATTTCATTGATGAGACCTACCGGCGGCAGCACCCGCAGTACACCTTCAATTTTGCTGCGACCGCGAACGGCGACACCCTGGCGTGGGACCCGTCGCTCATGAGCCGGGAGGCCCTCGAGAACGTGATCGAGTCCGGCAACGCGCCACCCCAGGAAGTGTTCCTGCTTCCCAACGACCTCAAGCCGCCCAAGTCGTACCAGTGGAACGTGGGATTCCGGCAGAATTTCGGCGGATGGAACGGGTCCATCGCCTATACCGGCACGCGGAGCAAGAATGGCTTCACGTTTGAGTGGGCCAATGTCACGCTCAACGACGACCACAACTGTTGCAACAGTGTCGGCGGCCTCCCGTACCAGAACGTGCTGGTCGGGAACAACAGCGTGCGCACCTGGTACGACGCCATGCAGGTGCAGGTCGACCGCCCCTATCGCCGCATCGGCGATTTCGGCTGGGGCGCCGGCATCACCTACACGCTCTCGAAGGCCGAGCGCGAGGGCAATGACCTCTTCTCCTTCCCGCAGGTGGCGCTGCAGCCTCGGCACCCTGCGCCGAATGACCAGCCGCACCGGGTCGTGGCCAACTGGATCGTGGATGTGCCATACCTGTTCGGCATCCAGTTCAGCGGGCTGGCGACCTTCGCTTCCGGCCAGGTCTTTGACAGCGTCTCCAACGCCAACGGGCGTAATGTCGTCCTTGGCCAGGCCCGCGGGCGCATGTACAAGCGGGTGGACCTCCGGCTCCGGAAGGACTTCCCCAACTTCGGCGGCGCCACGCTGGGCGTGACGGCTGACGTATTCAATGTGTTCAATTTCCAGAACCTCGGCTGCTACAACACCCAGATCATCACGGGTGCGAACGAGATCGATGAAGGGTTCGGGAAGGCCAACTGCATCGTGAGCGACCCGAGAAAGCTGCAACTGGGCATGCAACTCGATTTCTGACTTCCCACCGGACGGGCGCCGCTGCCAGCGGCGTCCCGCCCCTCGCCGCGGCGGGCCACCGCCAGGAGACTGTTCATGACGCACCCATTCCTGGCGCTGGCCCTCGCCGCCACCACGCTCCTCGCATGCGGCGCCCCGCCTACGACCGACGCCGCCGCCAATGGCAGTCTCACGCCGGCCCAGAACGCCTTTCTCGACACCCTCTCCCGGCGGAGCTTCGATTACTTCTGGGAGCTGACCGATCCGGCCACCGGCCTCACTCCCGACCGCGCGCCCACACCATCATTCTCCAGCGTCGCCGCGATCGGGTTCGCGCTCACCGCCTATCCCGTGGGCGTCGAACATGGCTGGATCAGCAGGGCTGAGGCGCGTGACCGCGTGCTAACGACCCTGCGCTTCCTCTGGCACCTGCCCCAGGGCGATGCACCCACGGGGATGGGCGGCTTCCACGGCTTCTTCTACCACTTCCTCAATCCCGGCACCGGCACGCGATTCGAGCAGGTGGAGCTTTCCACCATTGACACCTCGCTGCTGCTGCTCGGTGCGCTGTTCTGTGGGCAGTATTTCGACGGTACCGATGCCGGCGAGAGCGAGATTCGCGCGCTCGCCGATTCGCTCTATGATCGGGTTGACTGGACCTGGATCCAGCCGAGGCCGCCGCTGGTGAGCATGGGATGGACGCCGGAGGAAGGCTTCCACACCTACGACTGGAAAGGCTACGACGAGGCGATGCTGCTGTACGTGCTGGCGCTCGGTTCGCGCACGCACCCCATCGATCCGGCGGCGTGGCCGGCGTGGACGGCCAGCTATCAGTGGGGCAACTTCGAGGGCAGGGACCAAGTAGGCTTCGCGCCACTTTTCGGCCACCAGTATTCCCACGTCTGGGTCGACTTCCGCGGCATCCAGGACGCCTACATGCGCGCGCACGGTCTAGACTACTTCGAGAACTCGCGCCGAGCGACGCTGAGCCAGCGCGACTACGCCATCAGGAACCCGATGGACTGGAAGGGCTATGACAGTCTGACCTGGGGACTGAGCGCGTGTGACGGTCCGGCCGACATGACGCTGACCTATCACGGGGAGCCCCGCCGCTTCCAGACCTACTCGGCGCGAGGTGCCTCGCACACGGAAGTGCGGGATGACGGCACCATCACGCCGCATGCGGCAGGCGGTTCGATTGCCTTCGCCCCGGAGGTGGTGGTCCCGGCGCTCATGGCCATGCGCTCTCGCCTGGGCGACAACCTGTTCTCGCGCTACGGCTTCCTCGACGCCTTCAACGAGTCATTCACCTTTGATGTATCGGTGCTTCACGGCCAGATCGTGCCCGGCGTTGGATGGTTTGACACCGACTACATCGGGATCGATGTGGGACCCACGCTGCTGATGACGGAGAACCTGCGCTCAGGCCTCATCTGGCGCGTCATGCGCGGCCAGCCCGCGATCCGTCGGGGCCTTGAGCGTGCCGGCTTCACTGGTGGGTGGCTGGAGGCGCCGGGCTCGTGAGGCGCGCGTGGCCCGCGTTCATGCTGGTCCTGCTGGCGGCGTGCGGAGCGGGCACCGGGGGCACGACCGTGACCCTTCGCTTCTGGGCCATGGGCCACGAGGCGGACGTCGTGGCGCCGCTGGTGCGGGAGTTCGAACGGCAACATCCGGGAATCCGGGTGCAGCTCCAGCGCATCCCGTGGACCGCCGCGCACGAAAAGCTGCTCACCGCCTATGTCGGCGATGCCACGCCCGACGTGGCCCAGCTGGGTAACACGTGGGTCCCCGAGTTCGCCGTGCTCCACGCTATCAGTCCGCTCGATTCGCTGCTGAACGCCTCGCCCGACCTGGCGCCGGCGGATTTTTTCCCCGGTATCTGGGACACCAATGTTATCGAGGGGCGGCTGTTCGGGATCCCCTGGTACGTGGATACGCGGCTGCTGTTCTATCGCACCGACCTGCTCGCGCGCACTGGCGCGACCCGGGTGCCGGGTACCTGGCGAGAATGGCGCCAGGTCATGGAGCGGCTGCGAGACCCGCGCCAGGCGCGGAGTTATCCCCTGCTGATGCCATTGAATGAATGGGCCCAGCCGGTGCTGCTCGCGCTTCAGGCCGGATCGCCCATTCTCAAGGATGGCGGCCGGTACGGTGCCTTTACCGACAGTGCCTTCCGGCGCGCCTTTCATTTTTACGTGGGGATCTTCCGGGACAGCCTCGCGCCGAGCGTGGCGAACACCGAAGTCGCCAACCTGTACCAGGACTTCGCTCGCGGAGCGATCGCCAGCTACATCACCGGCCCGTACAACCTCGACGAATTTCGGAAGCGGCTTCCTGACTCGCTCCAGGATGACTGGATGACGGCCCCGATGCCCGGCCCCGATGGTCCCGGTGTGTCGCTGGCCGGCGGGTCCAGCCTGGTGCTGTTCCGGCGCTCGGAACACCCCGCCGAAGCGTGGCAGCTGATCCGGTTTCTGTCCGAGCCTTCGCAGCAGGCGCGTTTCTTTCACCTGAGCGGGAGCCTGCCGGCGCGTCGTGATGCGTGGGCCGACTCGTCCCTGCGAAATGACCCCAAGGTGGCCGCGTTCCGCACCCAGCTCGAGCGTGTGGTGCCGACTCCCAAGGTGGCCGAATGGGAGCTGATCGCCACGCGCATCGCCGAAGCGGGGGAGCGGGCGGTGCGAGGGGGCGTGAGCGAGGACCGGGCACTTGCCAC
>CBINCZ010000254.1:0-4589 GCA_966249295.1 uncultured Gemmatimonadales bacterium | reverse complement strand
CAATGGCGCTGCTCCTCGGTCGTTGTCGTATGAGGCCTTCATCCTTGGGCGGCACGACCGCGAGGCTGGCCTGGAGGCTCGGGCGGATGTCATACTCGACTCGCTCTGGGCGCTCTACGCGCGCTGACATGCCGTATCATTCGCGGATGCAGCTGCGTGCGACAGAACTCTCCGCGCGGAACATCGACTACGCTGAAGCCAACGCCGCCGCCCCGCAACAATTCCATTCTCGTTCCGTAGCGACCGCATGCTGAACACGCCCGACTGGCTAACAGAGTTTGTGCGCGAAGCGATGGAACGTGAACAGCGGAGGCACGCCGACCCAGCTTGGTTCCGGGAGAAGGCTGGAATGACATTGTTCGGCACGTTGGGCCTCGAGGCCGTTCTCCGTGCGGACGGAAGCGTCTGGCTTTACGAGGCCGTGGATTGGGAGCATTCAGAGGAATACGCTTGGCGCCAAGCCACGGCTCAGGAGGCGGCCGGTTCGCTCAAGGTTGGCGCCTCACGATTTCCCAAGCTCGCTGAATTGATCCCGCCGAATCCGAGCGATGCACCCTGCCCTGCCTGCGGTGGTTCCGGAGAATTGACGTTCGATGGCGGCAGCTTTCCTGGCGTGTGGTGTCAAGAGTGCTCGGGGGTCGGCTACTTGGTCGATGAAGCCACCTGATCCGCAATTAACACCGGCGGGCTAGCAGGCGAGCCGCTGCCCCCGCACCGCTTGCGCCCTTCTGGTCCAGGCGGATCTTTGGTGCCAAGGTAGACCAGCGCCTGCAGCCCAATGGGGGAATCGCCATGACCACGATCGCGGTAGCGCCACGGGAACGCCTGAACGCCGAGCGCAAGTTCTACACGCGCATGGCATACCTGCTCGTCGCCGTCGTGTTGCTCGGCTTCGCGCCGAGCTTCTACCTGCGCGGAATCGTCCCGCCATATCCCCGGCCCAACCCAACCCTGCCGTGGTGGGTCATCCTCCACGGAGTCCTGTTCACCATCTGGATGGCCATCTTCGTCGCCCAGACCCAGCTGATCGCCGGCCAGCAGCACAAGCTCCACATGACGCTGGGTAAGGCGTCCATGATACTGGCAATCCTGCTGCTCCCGGTGATGTACATGACCTCGGTCTGGGAAGTCGGGCGCGCCAACCAGCCGCCGATGACCGATCCCCTCACCTGGACCGTCGTCCCGCTGTCGGTCATCGTCCCATTTGCGATCCTCATGTATCTTGGCTGGAAGAACCGGAAGCGCGCGCAGTGGCACAAGCGGCTGCTGCTCTCGGCGGCGATCCTGGTCGTGATGGGCCCGGCTATCGGGCGCCTTCCGCTGGCGCCGCCAACGCGCATAGGGATGACCATCATCCTGCTCCTCGGGCCCCTGCTCTTCATCCCGTTGTTCATCTGGGACAGGCGCCGCGACGGTCATGTCCATCCGGCGACCTGGACCGGGTTCTGGCTCGCGTCGATAGCCGTGTTCGCGCCGCTCTTTGTATTCTGGACCGGGGCGAACTGGGCAGGTGTCGCCGCAAAGCTCCCTGGCGTCGGCAACTAGAGCCGTTCACCACGTCCGTCTATTCGTTCAGGAAATCCCCATGACCTGTGTCCGCGTCCATAACTTCACGATCTCCCTCGACGGCTACGGCGCCGGGCCAAACCAGACCCGCGAGGAGCCCCTCGGCGTCGGCGGCGAGGAACTCCACGAATGGTATTTCCCGACCAAGACCTTCCGGCGCATGATGGGCAAGGACGATGGGACGACCGGTACCGATGACGAGTTCGCGTCACGGTTCGGCGTTGGCGTCGGCGCCTGGATCATGGGCCGCAACATGTTCGGCCCGGTGCGCGGGCCCTGGCCCGACGACACCTGGCGCGGCTGGTGGGGCAAGAACCCGCCCTACCGCGGCCCGGTGTTCGTGCTCACCCATCACCGGCGGGAGCCGGCGGAGATGGAGGGCGGCACCGTCTTTCACTTCGTGACCGGCGGGATCCACGAGGCGATGGAGCGTGCCGTCGAGGCAGCGGGTGACAAGGACGTGCAGATCGGCGGCGGGGTGTCCACCGTCAGACAGTACCTCGAAGCGCAGCTTATTGACGAGCTCCACGTGGTCGTCGCGCCGCGACTGCTCGGCTCCGGCGAACATCTCTTCTACGGGCTGGATCTCCCTGCCCTGGGCTATGCGTGCACCACCCACGTGCCGACCGATGCTGCGACGCATATCGTGCTGACTCGACTGCCATAACGCTGTACAGCTGACACCGAAGTCCGGGTACCTCGTCCACCTCACGGAGGCACCGCATGAACACGGCGCCAGGATGGTTCAAGGTTGTCGCGGTCGTGGCACTGCTCTGGAACCTGCTCGGCTGTTTTGCCTTTGTCACCGACCTCAGCATGTCTCCTGAGGACATCGCGAAGCTCGCGCCGGCGCAGCAGGAGCTCTACAACGCGCGCCCCGGCTGGGCCCTCGCCGCCACCGGCCTCGCGGTCATCGCCGGCGCACTCGGCTCCATTGGCCTGCTGCTTCGGAAGAAGTGGGCGGTGCCCTTCTTCGTGCTGTCACTGATCGGCATCGTTGCCCAGGACTTCGGGCTGTTCGCTCTGGCAGGCGGCGCCAGCCGGGCTGGGCCCGTACCAATGGTGTTGCAGGCAGTCGTGCTGGCGTTCGCCATCTGGCTGCTGATGCTCAGCCGCAAGGGCGCGGCACGCGGCTGGCTGACCTGACAGCTACAGGCTGATTCGCCCGCCTACCGCGCGGCTCCGCCCTCGAGGTCAGGTATGATCGGTTGTTGTACTGGTGTACGCGGCGCCATCGCCACGCACTTCGACACCGCCAAGGCCGAAGGCGACCTGCGGCTGTATAAGGCGCGCGGCCCGAACCCCACGACCCGCCTGCTTCGGGAGAGCGTACTGGGCGCCGGTGGCGGCGGGACGCTGCTTGATATCGGCGCCGGCATCGGCGCTGCCACCCTGGAGCTGCTCACGGCGGGGTTCTCGAGCGCCACCACCGTGGACGCATCGCCCGCGTACGTCGCCGTGGCGCGACGGGAAGCCCGGGCGCTGGGTCTGGCCAGTCGCATGTCCATCCTGAAGGGCGACTTCGTCGAGGTAGCCGACACGATCCCCTCCGCCGACGTCGTGGTCATGGATCGCGTCGTCTGCTGCTATCCGGCCTACGCCCCGCTGCTCGAGCAGGCCCTGAGCCACAGCAATCGGCTGTTCGCCTACGCCTTTCCCCATGACCGCTGGTATATCCGATTGGCCATGGCCCTGGAAAACCTGGGCCGGGCCATGAAGCGGAACCCCTTTCGCGCCTTCGTGCACCCGGCCAACGCCATGGAAGACATTATCCGGAAGCATGGATTTCAGCAGGCAAGCCGCACCGGCACGCTGGTCTGGTGCGTGGACGTCTATCGCCGGGGCGCTTGACGTTTGGCACCAGACGCTTGACGCCCGACCCTCGACCCTCGACGCTCGACGCTAGACGCTCGACGCCCGACGCCCGACGCCCCTGTCGAAAACCGCCTGCCCCGTTCGTCGTGTCCAAGAAGGCCGGCCAGCCGGCTCGGCCACTGCCCACCCCAGGAGGCGGCATGCCGCACTATCTGATCTCAGGTTACCTGCCCGAGAACTTCGACCCGTCCTCGGTGGACGACGCGATGATCGAGGGGATCTACGCCCTCAACCGCGAGATGATCGCGGCCGGGGTGCGGCGGTTCGCCGGCGGGCTGGGCCAGGCGCACACACTCCGCACGCAGCCCAACGGAGAGATACTCATCACCGATGGACCCTACCTGGAAACCAAGGAACTGGTGGGCGGCATAACCATCGTGGAAACCGCTACGTTGGAGGAGGCGCTCGAGTGGGCGCGGAAGGGCGCCCGGGTGGGCCGCAACAACGTCGAGGTGCGAGAGATCTTCTTTGATCCGGCGCCGGAGAGCTGAGAGCTGCGCGCTCAGCGCTCTAGCGTCCGCGCCAGAGAAGTGGAACTTTGAGTCGCGCGGGCGACGGGAACCGTGCAGGTCATCGGGGCGAACCCGTCGCCCGTTCGATCGCCTGACCTCTCGACCTAGTGGGCGGCCATATGCGGTCATTGCTCCGCCGTTCCATCGAGATCGCCCTCCTCGGCTCTCTCGCACTGCCTTCGCTGGTCCTCGCGCAAGGCATCAAGGTCACGCTGCTCGGCACCGGGTGCCCGCAGCCGGTCATGCAGCGCTTCGGGGCGAGCACCCTGGTCCAGGCCGGGAACCAGACGCTGCTGATCGACGCGGGTCGAGGTGCGCTCCAGCGGCTGACCCAGGCACGAGTCCCGTGGCAGGATGTGACCGGGGTCCTGCTCACCCACCTGCACTCGGACCACGTGGTCGGGTTTCCCGATCTCTTCCTGACCGGCGGGCTGTTCGCGCCAGGGCGTGGCGCACTGCACGTCTGGGGGCCGGAGGGGACGACGGAGATGATGTCGTTCCTCGCCAAGGCCTTCGCAGAGGACATGCGCGTCCGGGTAGCTAGCGAGGGGGCGAACCCGGCCGCCATGGACCTCGAGGCGAGGGACGTGCGGGAAGGCATCGTCCTCGACGCCGATGGAGTCAGGGTCACCGCGT
>CBINCZ010000253.1:0-4612 GCA_966249295.1 uncultured Gemmatimonadales bacterium | reverse complement strand
ATCCGGGTGTTCGGCGCCGTCAAGGACATGATCCTCGAGCGGCGGATCGCGAGTGGCGCCTCCACCATCACCATGCAGCTGGCGGGCAATCTCTGGCCCGATGCCATCGACCGCCGTAATCGGAGCGGCTTCGGCGGCCTGCAGCGCAAGCTGCGTGAGGCCAAGGTGGCCCTCGAGATCGAGAAGAAGTTTCCCAAGGACAAGATCCTCGAGCTCTACCTCAACCAGATCAACCTCGGCAACCGCGCCTTCGGCGTTGAGGCAGCATCCCAGCGCTATTTCGGGAAGTCGGTCCGCGAGCTGAACGTGGCCGAGGCCGCCACACTGGCCGCCATCCCCAAGGCGCCCTCGCGATACAACCCGCGCCAGCACCCGGACAATAGTGTGCGTCGCCGCAACCTGGTCATCGGCCTCATGCGGGACAACCACAAGCTCACCACCGACGAGGCCGAGCGCTGGAAGGCGTTCCCGCTGCGGCTCTCGGCGCGGTCAGACTTCTCCGGGGTGGCGGACTACTTCGTCGAGTACGTGCGACAGATCCTGCAGACCCGGTTCGGCTCCGACCTGTACCGTGAGGGCTACCGGATCTACACCACGCTCGACCTGGACATGCAGCTGACCGCCGAGCGGGCGCTGGAGGACCAGCTCCGCAACATCGAGAAGCTGCCCGGATTCCGGCACGAGACCTACGCCGAATACCAGAACCGGAAGGCCGAAGAGTCCTCGGACGACGACAGCATCGGCAACTCGCCGTACCTGCAGGGACTGCTGGTCACGCTCGACGCCAGGACGGGCGCCATCCGGGCCATGATCGGCGGGCGCGACTTTGACGACAGCAAATTCAACCGTGCCACCCAGGCGTTGCGCCAGCCTGGTTCCACCTTCAAGCCGTTCGTCTATTCGGCGGCCCTCCGGAGCGGCATCCCGCTGTCGGAAGTGGTCGTGGACGACACCTTCCGGCTGGAGATTCCAGGCCAGGGGCTGTGGGAGCCGCAGAACTACGAGCTGGGCTATACCGGCGCGCACACACTGCGCTGGAACCTCTACGAGTCGCGGAACATCCCGGCCATCAAGCTCGGCATCCAGATCGGGCCCGATGCGATCATCAGCGAGGCGCGGCGGTTCGGCATCACGTCCCGGATCCTGCCGGTGCCCGCCATCGCCATCGGCTCGGCCGATGTCATCCCGCTGGAGATGTTCAGCGCCTACACCACCTTCGCCAACCTGGGTGAGCGGGCCGAGCCTTTCGCCATTGAGCGGGTGGAAGACCGGAACGGCAACATTGTCTGGGAGCCCAAGCCGCGGCTGGTGCCGGTGATGAGCCCGGAACAGGCCTGGCTCATGGTGGATGTGCTGCGCGACGTGGTGCGGAAGGGCACGGCCGCCGGGTCGGTCGGCTCGAGAATCCGCTTCCCTGCGGGCGGCAAGACCGGCACCACCAACGACTACAACGACGTCTGGTTCATCGGCTTCACGCCGGACCTGGTGACCGGTGTCTGGATGGGGTTCGACCAGCCGACCAGGATCATGAGCAACGCCCAGGGCGGCCGGCTCGCCGCGCCGGCTTGGACCACGCTCATGAACGAGATCTACTCCCGGCGGCCCATTCCCAAGGCGTGGGCCCGTCCGTCCGACCTGGCGGTGGCGGAGATCGACAACAAGACCGGTTACCTGGCCACGGCCTTCTGCCCCAAGGAAGATCACGAGATCGAGTCGTTCATCCCGGGCACCGAACCCACCCAGTACTGCCCGATACACACGCAGGGCATCCTGAGCCCGTTCGGCTTCGGGTTGCCGCAGGATACGTCTGGCGCGATGACGCGGGACACCCTGACGGCCCGGGTACCACCGCCCATGACGCGGGACTCGGGACCCGTGACACGCGTCCCGCGTGCTCAATCCCGCGACCCTCAATAGCCCTTGCTCCAAGCCGGGACGTCACAGTAGCGTACAGCGTCGCGCGAATGGACGCCCTTCAACCATACGAGGAGAATGCCGTGCGCTGTCTCGCGCTCAACGCATCCTTCGAGCCGCTGACCATGGTACCGGTGCGGCGTGCTCTTCGTCTGGTTATTGAAGGCAAGGCGGAGATTGTGGAGGCGGACGACGATGATGTCGTACGAAGTGCGAGGATGGAGTTTCCCCGTCCCGCCATCATCCGCCTCGTCCGCTTCATTCATGTGCCCCGCCGATTCCGCCGCCAGGTAACCAACACATTCCTCTTTGCGCGGGACGGCTACCGGTGCATGTACTGCCATCGGAGCCAGCACGACCTCCGGTCGCGCGAGTGCCTGACGCGCGATCACGTAGTACCGCTCTCGCGCGGCGGCGGCAACGACTGGGGCAACTGCGTAACGGCGTGCAGCAGCTGCAATACGCGAAAGGGCAACCGGCTGCCGGCGGAGTGCGGCATGCATCCGCTCACGCCACCGGTGGAGCCGCACTTCGTCCACCTCTCGTGGGCAGTCCGCCGCCTCACGGCCACCCAGGCCAAGTACATCCGGCTCTTCTACGGCGAAGCGGCGCTGAAGGCGCTGGGCGGGGAGTCAGTGCTGGTGGAGGAAGGCTTAAGGCTTAAGGCGTAAGGCGTAAGGCTTAAGGCGTAAGGCTTAAGGCGTAAGGCTTAAGGCGTTGGGCTTAAGGCGTAGGGCGCGAGGCACGGGGCTTGTGATCCCTCACGTCCTGCGCCCCGCGCCCCATGCTCCCACCACCGCAGCCAGCCCCACCCCCCACGCCACTGCCCCATCGCGGGCAAGATGAAACACAGCGGCAGTTCCCTCCAATCCCGCCAGGAGCAGCACCACCGTCGCCGTGATCGTCCATGCGAATCGCGTTCGTGCCCGGCCGGCCCAGAATCCCACCAGCAGCAGGGGCAGCGCCAGCCAGACGGCCGACGTCCATCCGGGGTAAACATCAAACGGATAATTGAGCGGCAGGAGCAGCATCCAGCCGAGCCCGGGCGTGAGCGCCAGCTCGGCGGCGTGGCGCTTGCCGTTCACCGTGCCGGCAACCCACAACACCGGCCCCGCCTTGCCCCCGTCCAGGGTAGCTGGCACCGCCGCATCGGGGAGGACCCCGCCATAGACCCGGACGGCTGGTGTTCGCAACAGCGCCCGGGTGGCGCGCAGCCGCCAGGCGAAGATCGGTTTCTGCCCCAGTTGGCCCAGGCGGGCCAGCGGATACCGGTGGCCATCGCGCAGCTCGAGCACGGGGGCCAGCCGGTCGGTGAGACCCGCCGTCACCACGGAGGCGTGCAGCGAGCGCGACCCGGGCGCGCCATCCGCCCGTCCCGTGCGGATGCTGCCGGCAAAATGATCGAGAAACGGCTCGGCAGGTGCCTGGAGAAGGCGGACGGGGCCATTGGCCGTGTCTCCGGTCAGGAGCCAGCCGCTCACTCCAACCACCACGAGCCAGCCGGCCCACGTCGCCAGTGTCAGTTGCCGGGCGCGCGCCACGGACGGCCGCCACAGTGTGGCGCCGTGCATGCCGAGGAGGGCTCCGATCAGGGTGCCGCTGGAGTTGGTCAGGACATCACTCAGGCTCGGGTCCCTGCCGGTGACTAACGTGGCCTGCAGCAACTCGATAGCGAGGGCAAGCAGGAATCCAGCGAGCAACGCGCGCCGCGGCCTGCTGCCCAGCACACCGAGGCTTGCCCCCAACGGCACGAAGAGCGCTACATTGAGCAGCACGTCCACGGTGCCCTGGTCGCCGCAGACGAGGCAATACCACGGCGTGGTCGCCGCCTGCGCGAGCTGCCGGGGCAGCGGTACCAGGGTGACACCGGCGATGAGTGCGAGCGCCAGGACAAAGAAGATCAGCGCGCCGCGACGTTTCTGGATGGACATGATGGACAAAGGTAGCTGGTGAGCCACCGCCACAACTGCTGTGGGCGGATCGCCGGGCGTTCAGGCTTGAGACCCGGCGAAGTGTCGAATAAATTGTTGTCAGAAAATTAGATAGCCGATTCTCGGGAGCGGGCTAAGTGCTGGCCTGACTTCTGCATACATCACCCTGAACGACTGTGCTGAGGGCCAATGGCTTCACCTCGCGTACTGGTGCGGGATGACACGGAGGGCCGGAAGCGCAGTTGGCGGCCGCCCGCACCCGATTTCGGATGGAAGCTGCTGGGTTGGGTTGGGGGAGTGCTGCTGATCGTCGGGTTGATCGATCTGGGATTGGCATTCTATCCCCCGATGTTCGGCAATCCGAATTGGGAGTTCGGGACGGTCAGTTCAAGCTTGAACAGCCTGCCGGTGCCGATGTTGGGCCTGGCGCTGTTGCTGGGAGCGGCGGTGGCGCGTGGATGGGTGCTGGGAACGCGGGTGTGGGCCATCGTCGGAATCGTTCTCGCAGTGTTTATTGTGGCAGCGGCGGTCATCTGGGCGTTGAATCTGCCGCTCGCCTTCAAGTCGGTGCAGGATCCCGTTGCCCGGCTCGGCCTCAAGAAGTCCGTAGCCAAGTCCGTGGCACAGGCCATCCTGTACCCAGTGGCGTTCCTCTGGATCGGCTGGCAGGGGTTACGCCATGTCCGCGCTCAGCGGTAAGCGCACCAACGAGTCACCCTTCACGTTTTACCCGAGAGGACCGTAGCGTATGAAGCATGTCCTTCGCG
>CBINCZ010000252.1:0-4625 GCA_966249295.1 uncultured Gemmatimonadales bacterium | reverse complement strand
ACTGTTCGGTGCCGCCTTGGCAGCCTGTGGCGGTGCCGACTCAGGCACCAACCCACCGCCCCCGCCCACCCTGGCCGTGGCCAAGGCGCCATCCGGGAGCGGGGATGCACAGGCGGGCGTGGTGGGGTCGGACCTCGCCGCACCCATCCGGGTCCGCGTCACTGAGGGCGGGACCCCCAAGTCCGGTGTGGGCGTGACCTTTGCCGCCGCCGGTGCCGGTGCTGCAGTGGACCCCGCGTCGGCGACCACTGACGCCGATGGATTGGCCTCCACTGTCTGGACATTACCTCATGCAGCGGGGAATGCCACCGCCACGGCCACGGTGACGTCGGCCACGGGGTCGCCGGTCACTTTCACCGCGACCGCGACCGCCGGAGACGCGACCCAGATGGCCGCATTCAGCGGGAACAATCAGACGGGCATCGTGGGTGAGGCGCTGACCACGCCTCTCCAGGTGGTGGTGAAGGACCAGTTCGGCAACACCGTGAGCGGCACGAGTGTCGACTGGGCCGTGACGGCCGGTGGCGGCTCCATCACGCCGCCGACCTCGGCGACCTCGGCGAGCGGTCTCGCGTCGGCCACGTTCACGCTCGGGCCCGCAGCCGGCGCCAATACCGCAACGGCAACGGCCACCGCACTTACGGGATCCCCGGTGACATTCAATGCCACGGCCGAGGACGTTCCCGAGACTTCGGATGTGGCTGTTGGCAATGACTTCTTCCAGCCGGCGTCGATCACGGTTGACGCGGGGACCACGGTTACCTGGACCTGGAACGGCGGCGCCGGCTCTCACAGCGTGCAGTCGATCGGGTCACCCAGCTTCACGAGCAGCGCCATAATGACCGGTGGCGGCAGCACGTATTCGTTCACGTTCAACACACCGGGAACCTACCAGTACGACTGCGCAGTGCATGGCACCGCGATGTCAGGGACCGTGATCGTGCAATAAATGTCACGATGCACCGGCACGCGCTCGCGATGTCTCCGGTCGCGGGTTAAGTTGGCGATCAGGCCTTACGCGGACCGCTGATGGTGCCATCGCCGTATGAAGACGTTGTCACGATGCTGAGCAGCGCCGACGCCGAGTCGGCGCTCTCGCTGGATACGCTCCTTCCGCTGGTGTATGAGGAGTTGCGGCGGATGGCGGCCCGTCGGCTGCGGAAGGAGCACCGTCCCTCCACGCTTTCCACCACCGAACTGGTACACGAGGCATATCTCCGGCTTGCGCAGGGCGGTGCGATCACCAGCCGCGGCC
Organism: uncultured Gemmatimonadales bacterium; assembly: GCA_966249295.1. Classification (GTDB taxonomy): domain Bacteria; phylum Gemmatimonadota; class Gemmatimonadetes; order Gemmatimonadales; family GWC2-71-9; genus CAMLHP01. The sequence goes on along the minus strand of CBINCZ010000252.1, from coordinate 3,370 downwards.
AGGCCTATTTCTTCGCCGCAGCGGCGCAGGCAATGCGCCGGATCGTGGTGGACCATGCCCGGAAGCGGCGCCGGCTGAAGCGCGGCGGTGGCGGCCAGGCAGTGACGCTGGAGCGGGCTGCGCAGCTGGGTGACGACGATACTGGCGACGTGCTGGAGCTGGACCAGGCGCTGGAGCAGCTCGCCCGGATCGCGCCCCGGCCGGCAAGGGTCGTCGAGTGCCGGTTCTACGGTGGTCTCAGCGTGGCGGAGACAGCGCTGGCCTTGGGCGTTACCTCACGAACGATCGACCGGGACTGGGCCTTCGCACGCGCCTGGCTTCACGATTTTCTTCGCTCAGCAGATGGTACCCGGTGAGCGAGATAGACTGGGACGTTGTTGCCGACCTGTTCGCCGAAGCCAGCGAGCTGCCTGCCGGTGATCGGAGCGCATGGCTGGCCGAGCGCTGTGGCGGGCAGCCTGAGGTGCGTGCCGCAGTCGAGCGTTTGCTGATGAGCCAGGATGTCTGCGGGGACAGTTTCCTCTCGTCGCCGCCCGCGGCTCTCGTTGGGGCGGCGATGGAGGAACTGGATGCTCCGCCGCCGCGGCTCGGTGCCTGGCACGCACTGCGGGAACTGGGGCGCGGCGGGATGGGCCAGGTGTTCCTGGTGGAACGTGTGGACGGGCAGTTCAGCCAGCGTGCCGCGCTGAAGCTGCTGAAGCGCGGCATGGACTCCCAGGCCATCCTCGCGCGCTTCCTGCGTGAACGGCAGATCCTCGCCGGCCTGGAGCATCCGAATATCGCGCGGCTGCTGGACGGTGGCATTGCAGCCGATGGCCGGCCGTTTTTCGTGATGGAATACGTGCCCGGCCTGCCGGTCACGCGCTACGCCGATGAGCAGCGGCTCTCGATCGAGCAGCGGCTTGAGCTCTTCCGGCGCGTCTGTCTCGCCGTCGAATACGCCCACCGCAACCTGGTGATTCATCGCGACCTCAAGCCTTCCAACGTTCTCGTGGCAGCCGACGGCGAACCCAAGCTGCTCGATTTCGGGATCGCTCGGCTGCTCACTCCGGATGGCGAGGAACCGGCAACGGACCTGACCGACGCCGGCCGCCAGCCCCTGACTCCCGAGTACGCCGCTCCTGAGCAATTGCGCGGCGGGCCAGTGACAACGTCAACCGACGTGTACGGCCTCGGCGCGCTCCTGTACGAATTGCTGGCGGGGTGTCGCCTGCGTGAGGCCATGGACCGATCGTCGGAGCAGCGCGACGCGGAACCGCCTTCGGTGTCAGCCGCCGTGGCGCGATCGGCTGCGGCGGAGCAGGTGGCGAGCGCCCGCTCGAGTGATCCTGGCCGGCTGCGTCGTCGCCTCGCCGGCGACCTCGATGTCATCACGGCCACGGCACTCCGAATCGAGCCCGACCGGCGCTATCCCTCCGTGGGCGCACTGCGAGACGACATCCAGCGCCATCAGCAGCGGCTGCCGGTGACGGCACGGCCGGATTCCGCCCTGTACCGCACATCGCGCTTCGTCAGGCGGCATCGCGCCGGCACCGCATTGACCGGCGTTATCATGGCGCTCGCCCTTGCATACGGCCTGACCGTCCAGCTGCATGCACGGGCGCTCGCGCGCGAGCGTGACCGGGTGCAGCGCGAAGCGACTGCCGCGCGCCAGGTTTCTGACTTTCTCGTCGGCGTCTTTGAAGTGGCCGATCCGATGCGCACCGGGCTGGGCGATACGATCCGTGCGCGAGCCCTGCTCGACCAGGGGGCGGAACGTGCCCAAGTCGACCTCGCCGGCCAGCCACTCATCTTGGCCCGCATGCTGAACGTCATCGGACGTGCATATGACAATCTGTCCCGCAGTGACTTGGCCGAGCCGTTGCTCCAGCGAGCACTCGCGCTGCAGCAGGCTGACAAGCGTACGGATGCGGCTCGGAACGTCGCCACGCTGCGACAGCTCGCGCACGTCCGTCAGCACCTCGGGAACTACGCGGATGCCCGGGAGGCGCTTGGCCTTGCCATGGGCATCCAGCGGAAGGTGGCGCCGACAAGCGTTGCCATGTGGGAACTGCTCGTGGATCTCAGCGACCTCTTCCACAATGAGGGACAGTACGACAGCGTGCGCTCCACGGCGAGCCGGGCCATGGCGCTGCTGGACAGCCTGCCGTCGGGTGACCTCCTCGAGTCGCGGACGGTGCTGAATCGCATGGCGAGCCTGCTCGGCTATACGCGTGACAGCACCAGGCTGGAGCGCGTGCATCGCCGACTGGTGGAGGTGGCGGTGCTCACGGAGGGCCCACGGAGTGAGGCGGTCGCCCGGGCATACGCTGCCTGGGGTGAGACCCGGCGTCGCGACGGCGATCTCGTGGCTGCCGATTCACTCCTGTTGCTGGCGATGCAGCTGCACCGGGAGCATGGCGCGGCGTCGCTGGCGACTTCCGCCACGCTGGCGCAACTGGCCGAGGTGGCCGCCGCGCGTGACGACATTGACGGCGCCGACTCATTGCTGCGTGCGGCGATCTCCATTTCCGGCGACCGACTGGGCAAGGATCACGAACGGGTCTTGCAGCTGGAAGGGCGGCTGGCGGAAATATTCCATCGTGCGGGAAGGGTGACGGAAGCGATCCCGCTCTATCGGACGTCGATCGCTACCTCCCGGCGCCACTCGGCCGAACCGCACTATCTGGCGGTGCCTGAATGGCGGTTGGCCGAGGCGCTGCGAAAGGCGGGCCGGCTGGAGGAGGCGGTGGCGGAGTTTCAGCAGTCGGAGCGCCAGTTTGAAGGCCATTTTCCAGCCGATTACATCCTCATCGCGGAGATGCGGCGGGACTATGGCCATGCGTTGCTGCAGCTGGGCCGGCTGGAGGATGCCGAGGTGCAGCTGCGCAAGGCGGCTCACGTGCTGTCCCGACGCTGGAAAGCGGATGATCCCCGGCTGGCCTCGCTCAACGAGCTGCTGGCGGCTGCCAGGCAGGCGCGCCGCTAGAGCAGTCCCTCCCAGATAGCGACAAGCTCATTCGCCTGCTCCAGGAGCGGAGCAGCCTGCGCGCCTGTCAGTGTCCCATCGATCACCAGTGTCTGCAGCTGATTGATGAAAGCCTGCATCTGGTTGATGGCGGCCTGGTAGTGGCCTGCGTCCGCCTTGGCGATGGCGTTCTGGATCTTCTTCGTCAGCGCATTCGTGAGCCCGTTGTTGAGCGGAAGCTCGTCGACGGCGTCCACCGCATCGTCGCCCACCTGCGCTATCGGCGTAAATGCCATCCCGCAAACCAGCCCGTCCTGATCCAGGTCAGCGGCACGATAGGTCTCCACATCGGGCAGGTAGAGCCCTGTGTTGCCTGACAGATCGCAGCCGGGTACGCTGGGCGAAGCAAGCGGATCGAGCGCC
>CBINCZ010000251.1:0-4631 GCA_966249295.1 uncultured Gemmatimonadales bacterium | reverse complement strand
CCCACTCCAGGCGCATATGGCCTGACGCTGCGCACCAGTGCGCCATTCAGCGCCGCCAGCATCACCTTTTCGTATCCGGTCCACTTCTTCGCGCCCGCCGGGGCGCGCACCCGCTATGGCAGTGACATCGAGGTGGAACGCATCCTGGCCATCGCTCGCCTCGACGGTGACCTGGCCACGTTCCTGCCCTCGGTCCGTCCGGCCACAGACGAGCTGCGCACCGTCGTCCAGCGCGCCGGTACCTATCTCGTCGCCGCCCCACGATGATCCGCACCAGCTTTGATGAGTTTGCCGCCAGCGCACGCGCGGGCGGCAGGGTCCCGGTAGCGCGTGAAGTGATGCTCGATGCCGACACCGCCGTCACCGCCTTCAGCAAGCTGCACCGCGGCGACTATGGCTTTCTGCTCGAATCGCTCGAAGGCGGCGAGCGCTGGGCCCGCTACACCTTCATGGCCACCGAGCCATCCGCGGTCTACGAGTATCGCGATGGCGGCGTGCGCGCCTGGACCCCGGCCGAGGGCTGGCGCGACCAGCCGACTGCGGACCCGTTGTCACATCTGGCCGAGCTGACCCGCCGCGAGGCCCCCGTGACGGTGCCGGGCCTGCCCCGGTTCATCGGTGGTGCCGTCGGTTTTCTTGGTTACGACGTGGTCCGCTTCCTGGAGCGAATCGGCGCGCCGCCGCCTGACGACCGCGGCCTGCCCGATGCGGTCATGATGATCGCGGAGACGGTCCTCGCACTCGACAACGCGTTTCATACCGCGATCGTCATCGCCAGCGTTCGGGTCCCGGCCAAGCCGGGCGACCACGCCTTGCACTCGCTCTACCAGAAAGCCATGACGCGCATCGACGAGTGGATCGGCAGGTTGCGGCAACCGGTCTCCCTGCCGCTGCTCGATCCGGCGGCGAGCGTGGCGCCGCCGAGCGGACATTCGCCCTATGAAGCAGGGCAGTTCATGGTGGATGTGGAACGGATCCGCGAGCATATCCGCGCCGGCGACATCTTCCAGGCGGTCCTCTCCCGGCGCATCGACGTACCGGCGCCCGATCCCTTCCTGGCGTACCGCTACCTGCGGGCGCTCAATCCCGCCCCGTATCTCTTCTTCCTCCGGCTGGGAGCGCTGTCACTCGTCGGCAGTTCACCCGAGGTCCTGGTGCGGGTCGAGGATGGCGAGCTCACGGTGCGCCCGATTGCAGGGACGCGGCGCCGCGGTGCAACCATCGAGGAGGACCAGGCGCTCGAGGCTGAGTTGCTGGCCGACCCCAAGGAGCGCGCCGAACACATGATGTTGGTGGACCTGGGCCGCAACGACGTGGGACGGGTCAGCCGTTACGGCAGCGTCGAGGTGCGCTCACTCATGGCGGTGGAACGGTATTCGCACGTCATGCATCTCGTGAGCGAGGTGCGCGGCAGCTTGCGAGATGACGCTGATGCGCTGCAGGCACTGGCCGCCTGCTTTCCGGCGGGCACGGTCTCCGGCGCACCCAAGATCCGGGCAATGCAGATCATTGACGAGCTGGAGCCGGTTCGGCGCGGTCCCTACGCGGGGGCGGTGGGCTACGTGGGCTGGGGTGGCCGCACTCTCGACACCGCAATCGCCATTCGTACCGCGGTGATCCAGGATGGCAAGGCATGGGTCCAGGCCGGCGCCGGGATCGTCGCCGATTCGGTTCCAGAGGCCGAGCTGCGCGAGACGGAAGCGAAGGCCCGCGCTGTCCTCACCGCGCTGGCGCTCGCCGGCCCGTCCTGACCGAGTCCCCGGTATATTCGGCACCGATGCCAGCCTATCGCCTGACTGCCCAGCAGGGCACCCGCACGTTTGACCTTCCACCCGGCCGACCGCTCGTGCTGGGCCGGAGTGCTGCGAGCGACGTCCCGGTCTATGACCCCACGATCAGCCGGCGGCACGCGGAGCTGACGGCCGGGCCCGACGGCGTACAGCTCCGCGATCTCGACAGCTCCAACGGCACCAGCATCAACGGCGAACGTGTCGCGATCGGTGTGCTCAAGCCCGGCGATACGGTCACCTTCGGGCGGGTCAATTTCCGGCTCGAGCTCGTCAGTGACGGAACGCCCGCCCCGCGGCCGACACCGGCCTCGCCGGTGCGTGACGCGACAATCGTCCGCGAGCTGCCGGTGGCGCCGGGCGTGATTGACGTCGCCGCGGATGCCGGCACCAGCCAGCTGCGGTTGGCCCAGACCGGGCGGGAGGAGCGGCTGGCGCGAAAGCTCAGCCTGCTGCTGGAAGTTTCGCAAAAGCTGGCGAGCGAGTTCGACATCGACCGGCTGCTGCAGCGGATTGCCGACATCACCTTCGAGATCATGAATGTGGACCGCGTCGCCGTCCTGCTGGCGGATGGTGACGGAGAGCTGACGCCGCGGATCGCCCGGAACCGGCTGGGGGAAAATTCCAGCCAGGCCGTACCCCGCTCCATCGCCGCCAAGGTGCGGGAGGAGCGGGTGGCCGTGCTGACCCAGGATGCCGCCGCTGACACCCGCTTCCAGGGCCAATCCATTGTGGCCCAGCAGGTGCGGAGCGCCATCTGCTCGCCCCTCATGGCGTCCGCCGATGAATTCCTCGGCGTGCTGTACGTGGACAATGTCACTGCCACCAATCTCTTCTCCGATGAGGACCTGCAGTTCCTGGTGGCGTTCGGCGGCATCGCGGCGCTGGCCATCGCGAGCAGCCGTTCGGCGGACCAGCTCCGACGCGAGGCGCTGGTGCGCTCGAATTTCGAGCGCTACTTCGCGCCGAATGTCGCCGCCGAAATCGCCGGCTCGGAGGCGTCACTGGCGCCGGGCGGCGAGCGCCGCGTGCTTACCGTGCTGTTCAGTGACATCCGGGGCTTCACCACGCTCTCGGAGTCGATGCCGCCGGAGGAGGTTGCCCAGCTCCTCAGCGACTACTTCTCCGAGATGGTGGATATCATCTTCGAGCACGGCGGGACGCTCGACAAGTTCATCGGGGACGCCATCATGGCGCTCTGGGGCGCGCCGGCCCGGCACGATGACGACCCCGACCGCGCGCTGGCGGCAGCGATCGACATGCAGGAGGCGGTGGCATCGCTCAACGACCGCTGGCGCTCGCGGGGCCGGCCTGAGGTGGGGATTGGCATCGGCATCAATCACGGGGACGTTTTTGCCGGAAACATCGGGAGCCCACGGCGGCTGGAGTACACCGTGCTGGGCGACGCCGTCAACATCGCGTCCCGCCTCTGCGCCCAGGCGGGCGCCGGCGACATCCTGGTGGGTGAAGCGTTCCGCAACGTCGTCAGCCATCCCGAACGCTTCGTCGCGGCGCCCGACATGACCCTGCGCGGCCGGGCTGCGCCGGTACAGGTCTACCGGGTAAAGCGATAGGGCCAGCCCGCCTGGGCCATGAGGTCCAGCACCAGCCGCACCGGCAGCCCCATCACGCTGAAGAAATCTCCCTCCACCCGTTCCACCAGCGCGGCCCCGTAACCCTGGATGCCATACGCCCCGGCCTTGTCCATCGGCTCGCCCGTGGCAACGTAGTCGCGCAGCACTGACTCGGGCGCCGGACGGAAGGTGACGCGGGTGACGTCGGCGGCGCTCCGGGTCACGCCACCAGCCGCGAGCGCCACCGCCGTCCGCACTTCGTGGGTACGGCCCTGCAGGAGCTGCAGCATCCGCACCGCCTCCTCGGCGTCTCCCGGCTTCTCCAGCAGCATGTCGTCGAGAATCACGGTGGTGTCCGCCCCCAGCACGAAATCGCCCGCCACGCTCTCGGCCTTCTCCCGCGCCAGGCGTTCCGCGTAGGACGCGGGTGACTCACCCGGCCGAGGCACTTCCTCGAGGTGCGCCGGCCGGACCTTGACCGGAATACCCAGCATCTCGAGCAGCTGCTTGCGACGGGGCGAGGCCGACGCGAGGGTCAGGATGCGATTCACGCGTTCCGCTCCAGCACGAGAGTCACGGGCCCGTCGTTGTGGATCTCGACCTCCATCATCTCGCCGAACCGCCCGGTGGCCACCGTGACGCCGAGCTCGCGAAGCCGGGCCACAAACTGCTCATAGAGCGGCTCCGCCACGTCGGGGCGGGCGGCGTCGATGAACGAGGGCCGGCGCCCTTTCTCGGCGTTGCCGTAGAGGGTGAACTGGGATATGACCAGCACCGCACCGCCGATCTCGGCGAGCCCGAGGTTCATCTTGCCTTCGTCGTCGGAGAAGAGGCGCAATCCCACGACCTTCTCCGCCATCCACTGCACCTCGACGGCGGTGTCGGTGTGGGTGAGGCCCACGAGGATGCAGTAGCCGCGGCCGATTTCGCCCAGGGTTTCCTGATTCACCCGGACGGCGGCGCGAGAGACACGTTGGAGGACGAGGCGCATGGGGAGTCGAGGGTCGAGAGTCGAGAGTCGAGGGTGACGGGCCAGAACGTGGACGAAGGTAACACCTCGCAACTCGACCCTCGACCCTCGACTCACGACCCATGATCCCATCTCCCCCGTTTCCCGGCTTCTCTCCCTGTCCGGTCTTGACAGCGCGAGGCCGGCCGGTAGCGTGAAGGCGGCGTGCGCTGCGCGCTCAGCCTTAAGCCTTAAGCCCTAAGCCTTAAGCCCTAAGCCCTAAGCCCTAAGCCCCAAGCCTAAGCCCAAGCCCTTATCTCC
>CBINCZ010000250.1:0-4631 GCA_966249295.1 uncultured Gemmatimonadales bacterium | reverse complement strand
ACCCGTCCTCCTGTGAGTCGGCGCTCGATGTCATGCTCTTTACATACACGACGAGATCGTCGTGCGGGGCATAAAAGTCCGGGACCGTGGCGGTGCGACGGTACCCGCGGGCCTCGTAAAAGGCGCGGGTCGGCTGGTAATCGGGGCGCCCGGCCGTCTCCACGACGATGAGCCGGGCGGAGCCCGTGAGCCGCCGTTCCATTTCCGCCACGAGGCGGCTGCCGATGCCCTTGCCGTGTTCCGCAGGATCGACCGCCAGCCAGTACATGTCGTACGTCCCCAGCGTGCAGGGGGTCGGCCCCCAGCACGCCCAACCGGCCGCGCGCCCATCGCGCTCGGCCACGATGGCGGTGTACGAGGCATCGCCTCCCACCGCCGCATCGAACACCTCGAGGGCCACCGGTACTTCATCCGGACGGAAGAGCACGATGTCCCGCATGAACGCTTCGACCCGCCCGCGGTCGCCCGCAGCTGCGGGTCGCAGGATCACGCTGGCGGTCGCCACGCCGCCTCGGCCGCGGACTTGCCGGCCGTGAGTGCGCTGGCCGCCCGCGAGTTCTGCGAGCGCGTCAGCGCTTCATCCGCAATCCGCATGACCAGTTCGCCGTAGTCCCACCCGTGGGCCCGCGCCATCCGCGCGAGTCCCGCGTCGCTGCTGAGGTCGGGGCAGGGATTCACCTCGATGACCCAGGGCTGCCCCTGGTCGTCGAGCCGCAGATCCACCCGGCCGTAGCCTTCGCCACCCGACATCAGCATCCATGCCTGCCGCGCCACCTTGCCGATCTTTCGCGCCAGGTCGGCGGGGATGGCGGCGGGGCAGACCGGCTCGGTGCCGATGTACTCCGGATGCTCCTCATCCCACTTGGCGGCGTAGGTCACGATGGGCCAGCTGCCGTCGGGCATCCGGGCAAAATCGATTTCCGAGATGGGCAGCATCTCGCTGCCCACGAAGCCGACGTTGAACTCGCGGCCCGGCACATAGGCCTGGACCATGACGTCGTCGAAGTGCTCGAGGATCTCCGACGTCCGCTGGCGCAGCGCCTTGCGCGACGTGCAGACCGCACCGCTGTCGATCCCCACGCTGGCATCCTCGGCGGCGGGCTTCACGATGGCGGGCAGCGGCGCGTCGGCCGGGATCCGGTTGCCCTCGGCCAGGAAGAAGCGCGGCACCGGCACGCCGGCCGACTGGAGCAGGGTGTTGGCCACGTGCTTCCGGTGGCACACCGTGATGGGCCAGGAGCGCGGACCGGTGAACGGCGTGTCGGTGAGCTCGAGTGCCGCCACCACGCAGTCCTCGTAGCGTGCGCGGCCGCCCACTCCCTCGCACAGGTTGACGACGAGGTCGGCACGGCGGGCGCGCGAGAGCCAGCGGAAGTCGCCCAGCCGGATGGCGACGGACTCCACCTCATGGCCGCGGAGCCGCAGCACGTCCCGCACCTCGGCGACGTTGTTGCGCACCGCAGCGACGTCGCGGGCGGTCCAGTCGTCGCCGCCGGCGTCGTAGATGACGACGACCTTCACGCCGCCGCCCCGGTGAGGAGCGAGCGTCCACTGATGCGGCGCCACGCGATGTCGGCCACGGTCCGGATCAAGTCGTCGTACTCCATCCCGGCGACGCGCGCCGCCTTGGGGAAGCAGGAGTTGTCCCGCGGGTCCGGCAGGATGCCGGGCAGCGGGTTCAGTTCCACGACCATCGGCCGGCCGGCGGCATCGCAGCGCACGTCGATGCGGCACCAGTCCCGGCAATCCAGCGCGTGATAGGCCGAAAGCGCGGCGCCTCGCACCTCGTCCGCCAGGTCATCGGGGATGCTGGCCGGGCACTCGTAGATGTCGAGCGGCTGGTCCAGCGTGTCCCAGAGCCACTTGGCCTCGTAGCCGTAGATCGGCGGCGCGCCGGGCGGCAAGGTGTCGAATCGCATGCCGACGATGGGCAAGCAGCGTGCCTCGGCGCCGTTGCCGATGACCGGCACGGTGAACTCGAGGCCCGGCAGCCAGGTCTCGACCAGGACCGGCTGGTTGTAGGTGGTGAGCAGTTCATCCACCCGCTCGATCAGTTCCGCCCGGTGATGGCAGAGACTCTTGACCGTGACACCCTTGCCCGATCCCTCGAAGGCGGGCTTGGCAAAGAGCGGGAAGGGGAGCGCGCAGTTGCGGGCGTCGGCGCGGGAACGCGCCAGCAGGTACGGCGCCGTGGGCACGCCGTGCTGGACCATCACTTCCTTGGCGCGCCCCTTGTGGAGGCAGAGCGCCAGGGTCAGCGCGTCGGAGGCATGATGCGGGACGCCGTAGAACTCGCAGATGGCCGGGACGTGGCTCTCACGGTTGGGACCGTAGAGCCCCTCGGCGATGTTGAACACGAAGTCGGGACGCGCGGCGGCGAGCCGGGACGGGAACGACTCGGTGGCCTCGAGACGAATGACCTCGCCGATCGAGGCGAGCGCTCGCTCCACCGCGTCGATGGTGCCGGGCTCATCCCACTCGGCGTAGAGATCGGGCTGCGAGAGATCGGCGCGAAGACGGCGGTTGCTGGCGACGCCGTGGGTGTCGGACTTGGAAGGGGACTCGGAGGCGGCCCCGGCTGCGTCAGCCGGAGAATCAGGTTTGAGGTTATAGGCAAGTCCGATACGAACTGCCAAAGGCGTCTCCTGCAGTGAAGGCCGTCGCGACTATCCGGCCACGAGCGAGTTGCAGCTACGCCGACGCAGATAAAGTAAGAAATAGATTCTCGGCGCACAATAGAAAAGCGGCAACGAAAATGCGCCGCGCGGCAGGTGACCTGCCTCACGGCGCTGGTTTCCGGAAAAAAATCGGCGCGACTGGCGGCGTCAGACCTTGTGGAAGGCGACGCGACCGGCGTCGGCGCCGTCGTCGGCGCGATAGATCTCGAAGTCGCCGAAGAGATGCGGCGCCTCTGCCTGCAGCACCTTGAGGATCTCCACTGCCAGCCGGCGAATCTCCTGCTCGGCGCCCTCACCGAGGCGGAGTTCGAGCATGGTGCGCCAGGCGCGGACGTTGGCGCTCACCACGATCTTCACCTCGGTGGCATTGGGCAGGACGCTCCGCGCCGCCTCGCGCGCCATCTTCCGCCGGTGGACCTTGCTCTCCACCCACTCGTACCGGTTCATCAGGTGCTCGACCGCCGTCACGTAGGCCGCCTGCGCCTCGGTCACCTGCTTTTCCCACTCCTGCTCCAGCTGGGCGTCGCCCTGGATGGCGGGCGGCATGACGAAGGCGGCGTGGGACTCATCGACGTAGCGCTGGGACAGCTGGGAGTTGTGGGTGACGATCCCATTGGCCACGAAATTGTGGTGCGGGCCTTCCATCTCGATGTCGTAGGTCTCCTGCTCGCCGGCGTAGGTGACGGAGACGATGCGACGTCTCCGGGCGACCATCAGATTGCCGCGCCCCTTACGTGGCCCGGTCGCCGGACCCAGCTCGTTCAATGAGCCGCCGAGCCGCTCGACGTACTCCAGCTCCCGCCCGTTCAGCGAGTAGTGGCAAGAGCGGCAGACCGTGGCGAGATTGTCCAGTTCACAGGCCAAGTCGCGCCGTGACCAGATGGGTATTACGTGATGGATGGTGAGCCGACCACCGCGTCGCCCACACAATCGGCAAGTATGGTCGTCACGCTGGAAGGCTGCCAGCCGAAGGTTCTCTGCCTGCCTGCGAATTGCAATGGCGTCTCGCGTGATGCCGCCCCGCCACTGTGGGTTACGCTCTCCTTGCTTTGCCTTGCTGAGTGCTGCTCGCGTGGCTTCGCTGTGATGCCACCCCGCGTTGTACCGCCGCCCCTTGTTCCAAGGAGCCTTTCCCAGAGTCCAAGATCCGGTCGGCTTCTGCAGATGATGCTTTCGCACCCAGCTGCGAACAGTGTGGGTCGATACGCCCGCCAGCTCAGCAATTGCCTTCTGATCCAAGCCGAGGTCGTGATAGTGATGTGATAGCCAATCCCTGTCATGCACGGCGCTGATGCCGTTGACCAGTACTTCCGCGTCCTTCCGGGACCAGGCCGCCGTACCTGCAGTGGTCACGTCGAGGCCGAGGATCGCTTCCAGCCGTTCCCACCCGTTCGGCGTCAGGAACCGATGGTCCTTACTGCAAGTGATGGTCTTGCCGTCCTCAAGCTCCACCCTGAACACCGGCTTCACACCCGACCGTGCCACCGCCCTGACGCGGCCGGTGGTGAACTCTCCCGTTTGTTCGTCCAGTGACCGCAGTCGGAGGAGCTTGAGCCGGGACCTGCCGTGGGGAGTCTTCGACATCTCGAAGATTTCCCGGATGGTCCTCCGGGTTACCCCATTCCGCGTTCCGCCCCAACGGTGCTCGCTGTAGATCTCGGTGTCGCCGGCGAGACAGTACCCAAATCCGGCCCTGTGCCGCACCAGCTCGTGGCTGCAGCTCCGGGAGATTCCCTCCAGCAGCAGCACGTACTGCGCATGCTCGAACACCGAGCCGTGCCCCTGCTTCAGGATGTTCTGGAGATACTCCGCCGTGGTCCGGTTGGCCGGGTTATGCTGGCTCATGTAGCAGAGCCGCCCGGCAAACTCGGCCAGCCGCTCGCCATCGCTCGACTCGCCCTGCCAGGTGACGGGAAGATGCGCCGGCTCGATGAACTGGGGCCGGCCGATCAG
>CBINCZ010000249.1:0-4657 GCA_966249295.1 uncultured Gemmatimonadales bacterium | reverse complement strand
CAGGATGATGCACGCAATGGTGACCCAAATCACCGAGATGCCCAGGGTCACGAGGGCCCAGGCCACGCCGGCGATGAATATCAGGAAGCCGATGAGATAGAGCGCGAAGGACATACCGTTCTCCTGGAGATGGAGTTGGCCTGCCCTTCAATTGTCGCAGGTCGGGACGCCCACGTCGGTGATGTGCATCGCACTGGCGCCGAGCGTCGAGCGGCGAGCGTCGAGCGTCAAGCGCCAGGCGCTTAGCGCTCGACGCTTGAAGCTTGACGCTCTTCAGGAAGGCTGTTTCGTGAAGCGGAGATAGGGTTTCCTGGCGTCGTACCCGGGGAAGCGTTTCGCCGCTTCCTCGTCACTGATGCTGCCGCCGATGATGACGTCCTCGCCCGGCTGCCAGTCGGCCGGGGTCGAGACCGAGTGCTTGGCGGTGAGCTGCAGCGAGTCGAGCACCCGGAGGATTTCGGCAAAGTTGCGGCCGGTGCTCGCGGGATAGGTCAGCGTCAGCTTGACCTTGTTGTCGGGGCCGATGATGAACACCGAGCGCACGGTGGCGGTGTCGCTCGCGTTCGGGTGGATCATGTCGTACAGGTTCGCCACGGTCCGGTCCGGATCGCCGATCATCGGGAAGTTGACGCTGTTGCCGGTCACGTCCTGGATGTCGCGCGCCCAGTCCTTGTGACTGGTGATGGGATCGACCGAGAGTCCCATGACCTTGGTGCCGCGCTTCGCAAACTCGTCCTTGAGCCCGCCCACCCGTCCCAGCTCGGTGGTGCAGACCGGCGTGAAGTCCTTGGGATGGGAGAACAGCACGGCCCAGCTGTCGCCCTTCCATTGGTAGAAATCGATCTTTCCCTCGGTCGTTTCAGCCGTAAAGTTCGGGGCAGTGTCGCCCAGTCTGAGTGCCATGGGGGCCTCCTTTCTATGTTAGGGCTAAAGGCTTAAGACTAAAGACTGAAGGCTTAAGGCTTAAGGCTTAAGGCTTAAGGCGAGTGCTTTCAGCTTTCAGTCTTCAGCTTACAGCTTCTACCACCACCGCCGTGCCATAGCAGAGCACTTCCGTCACGCCTGGCATCAGCTCGGTGGCATCGTAGCGCATGCCGATCACGGCATTGGCGCCCATGTGCTCGGCGTGCTCCATCATGATGTCGTACGCTTCCCGGCGGGTCTTCTCGCAGAGGGTCGTGAGCAGGGCGATGTTGCCGCCGAAAATGGTCTCGATCTTTGCGCCGATGGTGCCGAACACGGAACGGGACCGCACGCTGATTCCGCGCACGATGCCCAGGTTGTGGATCACCTGGTAGCCCTCGAGCATCGGTGCGGTGGTCGTGAGGTCGTGGTTCATGGTGATCCGCAATCCTCCCGTCAGCTGGGGCGTCGCTCCAAGCGCGCGATGAGGGTGCCGGCACTCCCCAACAACTCCAGCGTGTCGGCCCGTTGGCGCCAGGTCCGGGCGTCGTCCACCATGGCGGCATACCGTTGCTCGAGGTCCATCCCCTTGTCGCACGCCATCCGGGTCATGGCCATGGGAGAAAACCGGATGCTGTCACCCTTGAGGACGTACGTGCCGCCAGCCCGGTTGCAGCCCGCGAAGCCGCCGACCCGGTTGGTCCCAGGCGTAAAGACCAGCGTGGCCGGCCGGTCACCCGCCCCGGTTGGTGCCGGCTGCCCATCGAGCATCACCAGCGACCATTCGCCGCCAGTCAGGCCGGTGTCCGCCCCGGCCACGGCGGAATCCGTCGGCGAGACGGATGTATCGGCAACGCTGTCCACCTGGTCGGCGGACGTGTCAGGCCTCGGCTGGCAGGCGGCCAGCAGGACGAGGGCCATGGAGAAGGCGAAATATCGAATCATGGGGAGATCTCGAATCTGGACGCGGGACGCGGGACGCGCGTCCCGAGCCCGCGTCTCGCGTCCTAGGGCATGCCCCGTCGACGCAACGAATCCAGGCTCCACGGCCCGCCACCGGCCGCGGAGATATAGAGCCAGACAAAGCAGAACGCCACCACGATCTCGCCCCGGTTCATGAGCGGCCAGAAGCCGTTGGGCGCGTGAAACTTGAAATACGCCACCGCCATCTCGCCCGCCACGATGAACGCCACCGGCCTGGTGAACAGGCCGAGCAGCAGCAGGGCGCCACCTACGGTCTCGATGATGCCGGCGGCACCGAAGATGGAACCGAGCTCCGCCGTTCCCGTGCCCTCCGGTCCCATGCCGGTCGGAAATGCAAAGAGCTTCTGGGTGCCGTGCGCCATGTACAGGAAGGCGACGACTATGCGCATGATACTCAGCAGCTGTGGTGCCCAGCCCTGCCATACGCGTGCTGCTCGTGCCGTCATCCGCCGTAGCCGCCGCTCACACCGCCACCGCCCATGCCGCCGCCCATGCCGCCACCGTTCCCGCCCTCGAGTTCACGCACCAGCTGGGGCCAGGTGAACTCCGCACCCTTGCGGCCGCCCTTCGGCGTGATCTTGAGTCCTTCGGGGCCAATCGAGACGGTGTAGAGCTTGTCACCCAGTTCCAGCTCCCGCTTGATGGTCTTCTCGAGTTTCGTGGCCATCGGTGCTCCGATCTCCGCCATCCCGCGACGGCGGCAATGAGGTCGGCACTGGACAGATGTTGCCTGGCCCGGGGACCGTGCCGTGGAAGGCCACCCGGGCTCTCGGGAAGCTATGCTGGCCGGGCCACGGCGAAAAGTCATGGGCCCGGACCCGCCGGGCTCAGCGCTGGTACTTCCAGTTCCGCTGCTTGCCCTGAGCCAGCCACTCCAGCGTCGTCGCGAGGCGTCGCGCGCGGGTGTCGTCGCGCTTGGCCTCGGTGATCCATTCGATGTATTCCCGCCGGTGGCTCGGCGCAAACCCTTCCCACGTCTTGCGTGCGGCGGGGTTCTTCCGGAGCGCGCGGAGCAGCTCGGGCGGTTCCGGCAGCGGCGCCCTGGGTTTCTTCGCGCGGGCCGGTCGGACCCCTTCCTCGTTCAGCCGTGCGGCCTCGCGGATCAGCTTCCGAAGTGTCGCCGCCGGCGGGAAATCGCGGAGGGTGGTGACGCGTCCCAGCTGGCCCATCGCATCACCACGCTTCGCCGTCCCCTTCGGAAACAGGAGTGAGCTCTTCCAGAAGTTGAACGCGCAGTGCTGCTTGAAAGCTGCCATGCCGCAGAGGTTGCCCTTGTGAACAAAGTGGGGCATGCCCCACTTGATCGTCTCCTCAACAGAAGGGCATGCCGCATGCACCTGCTCGCGGAAGTGGGTGAGCAGCGGCCTGGCAAAGTCGCCAGCTTTCCCGATGTACGCGTCCACTCGCGGATCCTTGGTGGCCATGATCAGAGGCGGCTCCGATTGAGGGGTGGATACGTGGAGAGGTCGTACGTCATATGTCGTAGGTCGTAGCCGCATGACGTACGGCATGCGACCTGCCACAGGAGGTGGCCATGCAACTGAGACTCACCCGCATACGCCTGCTGCTTATCATAACACTGACAGGACTGGCCGCATGTGCGTCCAATCCCGCCCCGGAACAGCCGGAGCGCAGGCAGCCGCTGCCAGCGGATAATGTGACGCTGGTCGTCACCAACCGCTCCACGTGGGACATGGATGTCTATCTGGTTCGGGAAGGGATATCGTCTCGACTGGGTCTCGCCCCTGCCGGGATGAGCACCCGCTATTCGCTGACCCCGGCTCAGTTCATCGGCGGCGGGCAGATCCAGATCCTCGCCAAGCCGCTGGTCGCCGGCCGCACCATCACCAGCGAACCGCTGACATTGGCACGGGGGCAGGAGGTGACGTGGGATATACCGCCGCGCTGAGAGCTAAGAGCGAAGAGCTATGAGCTATGAGCTACGAGCTAAGCGCGGCATCTTCGTGCGGCTCTCAGCTCTCAGCTCTCAGCTCCCCTTGCCCCCGCCCCCACCCGCAGTAGCTTTCCGGCACCCCTTGCCGCGTACTGCGTGGAGGTTCCTTCCATGGAACCGGAGTGTGTGGTTCTCGTCGCCGACGATGAGCCGGGCGTTCGCTCGTTCGCATCCCGAATCATCAAGAAGGCAGGCTACGGAGTGCTCGAGGCGCGAGACGGCGTCGAGGCGCTTGGTCTGGTGCACGCGAGCGGCGCGGAGCTGCGACTGGTGATCACGGACGTGCGGATGCCACGGTTGCGGGGGGACGAACTCGCCAGCCGCCTGGCCGAGGAACGGCCGGATGTATCGGTGTTGTTCATGTCGGCGTCACCGCCGGCGGGCCTGGAGCTGCTGGCCGAGAGCGAGCGCGAAAGCCGCTGGCTGCGAAAGCCCTTTACCCCGGGAACGCTGACGGGGATGGTGACACGCTGGCTGAAGAAGTAAGCTGAGCGCTCAGTACCCCAGCCGGTCCGCCAGCTGCTTGCCGCCGTAGATCCCGATCCCCGTGCCGACGGTGCTCACGATAAACGCCGTCATGAGGCCCACATGGGCGCCGGCCCACCAGCCGACGGCGCTGCCCGCCGTGGCCCCCAGGAACCCGAACAACTTGGTCATCTCGGTCCCCTCCGGATTGACTGATCTTGACTTTTGGGGCAGATGTAGCAATATTCATGCGTTGCGGCACGATTGCCCCTCGGGGCACACAGGATGATTCCAACGACGTAATTGGGGATCCCGGATTCGCGCGGGAGCCCCTTTTTTGTTGCGGAACAC
>CBINCZ010000248.1:0-4659 GCA_966249295.1 uncultured Gemmatimonadales bacterium | reverse complement strand
GACGGCGTGCTCATCTGCGACACGGTCCAGTGCCCCTGGCACGGATCGCAGTTTGACGTGCGCACGGGCGTGCCGCGCGCCGGGCCGGCCGGAGAAGGCATTCATGTGTACCTGGTCGAGGAGCGGGGCGGCGAAGTGTGCCTGCTGCTCTGACCCGATTCGCGTCGGCGACGGCCGATCGGGGCCAGCACTGCGCCTGGCAGGGCGAGACGCTGCTCGTCGTGAACGATCGCGGTGAGTGCGACGACGACCCGGTGGCCACCGGGCTGTTCTACCGCGAGGCGCGTTTCCTGAGCCAGCTCGGGTTCACGATCAATGGCCGGCACCCCTGGCTGTGTGACCGGGGCCGCGTGGGGACCACCACGCTCCGGTTCACCTACGTATACCCGGAAGTTGAGTCGCCGGACGGTGGCGGCAGCGGAAGCGCCGGCGACGATGAGAGCGTCGACGACGACCAGATCCCGTTTCGCGCGCTCGACCTGCTGCTCATCCATGAAGTGGGCATTGCCCGCCTGCTCTCGATGCTCACCATAGGCAATCATGCGGACAGGCCAGTGCAGCTCCAGGTTGGCTGGACCCTGCAGGCGGATTTCGCCGACCTGCAGGAAACGAGCTCGGGCCAGCGGCAGCAGCAGGCGGCAGTTGAGCGCATCGCCACCACCAACGGTCTGCACCTGGCCTATACCCATCCCTCATTGCCTTACCGTACGGTGATTCACGCCAACGGCGCGGAGTGGCACGCTACAGCCGATGGCCTTACCAGCACGATCACGCTGGCATCGCAGCAGCATGCTGTGCTTACGCTCAGCGTACAGCCCGTCGACTGCAGCGAGGTCCTCACCGTAGCGGAGCTGGCGCGACGTGAGCAGTGCCTCGCCGCATGGCGTGAACGGTTTGCCCGGATCTCCATCCCGGGAAACCCCGCCGCGGAGCAGATCGTGCGCGGCAACATGGAAATGATCGGCGCCATGCCCCTGCTGCGCGGCCGGAACGACGAATGGCTCGCCGCCCAGGCCGGTCTGCCGATGTATCCGGGCCTCTTCGGGCGGGACACGCTCACCGCCGGCTGGCAAGCCGCCTTCGTGGACCAGGGCGCATTGCTGGACGCGAGTCTTACCCGACTCGGCCGACTGCAGGGCGCTGAAGTGAACGACTGGCGCGATGAGCAGCCCGGCCGTCTCCCGGCGCAGGCGCGGGATGGCCCGCTCGCGCGGCTCGGGCTCAACCCCTTCGGCCGTTACTACGCGGACTTTGCCAGCCCGCTGATGTTCATCATCTCACTGGCGCACCTCTATGCGTGGCGCGGCAAGCGCGAGGACCTGGCCCGGCACTGGGACTCGGCACGCCGGGCGCTGGATTGGGCCCGCACCGATAGCGACCAGGACGGCGACGGGTATCTCGAATACCTCACCCGTTCACCGCAGGGAGTGAAGAACCAGGGCTGGAAGGACTCTGGCCGGGCCATTCTCGATGAAACCGGCACACCGGTGCCCGCACCGCTGGCAACCGCCGAAGTACAGGGCTACTGGTATTCGGCGCAGCAGCTGATGGGCATCCTCGCCGAGGTGATGGGTGAGCATGCAGATGCAAGAGCGTACCGCGACAGCGCGCGTGAACTCAAGCAACGCTTCAACCGGGACTGGTGGATCGAGGAGCAGCAATGCGTGGGCCTCGCCATGGGCCCGGACAAGCGGCTGATCAATGTTCCGGCATCCAATGCCGGACACTGCCTGGCCACCGGCATCATCAGCGACAAACATCTCCCCGCCCTGACAGGCCGGCTGTTCGCGCCCGACCTGTTCAGCGGCTGGGGCATACGCACGCTCTCCACGACCCATCCTGCTTACAGCCCGCTCAGCTATCACCTCGGCAGCGTCTGGCCGGTGGAAAATGCCACCATTGCCTTCGGGCTTCGACGCTTCGGCTTCGATGACCGCGCAGTCGAGCTGGCGACGGCCATGTTCGAGCTGGCGGCTCTCTATCCAGGGGGCGTGATTCCCGAATGCGTAGGTGGGTACCCGCGCGGCGAGCAGCCGCTGCCGGGTACATATCCCCGCGCCAATCCATGGCAACTCTGGAATGCCACGGCCATCATGCTGCTCATCCATACTCTGCTCGGCCTCCAGCCGGTGGCGCCGCTGCACCTGCTGGTAGTCGATCCCGTGCTGCCGGCTTGGCTACCCGAGGTCACGCTGCGGGGCCTGCGACTCGGCGATGCCACCGCCACCATCCGTTTCTGGCGCGACAAGCACGGCCACAGCCATGCGGAGACGGAGCATGTGCAGGGTACGTTGCACCTGCTTTGCCAGCCGCCGCTGGAATCGTTGCGCGCGGGTGTGAAGGACAGGCTGGGAGCGTTGGTGGGAGGTCTTGTGAGCTGAAAGCTGAAGGCTGAAAGCTGACTGTATTTGGCATGTGGCCTTCAGCCTTCAGCACCACCCCAATCACGGAGATCTGGAAATGCCTCTCCACCTCAAACCCCTCCACGAACAGGTCATGGTCATCACTGGCGCGTCGAGCGGCATAGGGCTGGTGACGGCGAGCATGGCCGCCGAGCGAGGGGCGCGCGTAGTACTAGCCGCGCGGAATGCCCAGGATCTCGATGCCGCCGTGTCGGAGATCCGCGCACAAGGCGGCCGCGCCGTGAGCCAGGTGGCGGATGTGTCCGACCGGGCGCAAGTCGATGCGATTGCCGCGACGGCAGTCAGGGAGTTTGGTCGGATTGATACCTGGGTCAACAACGCCGCCGTCGCCATGTACGGGCGGCTGACGGAGATAAACCTGGACGACATGCGGCGCCAGTTCGACACCAACTACTGGGGCCAGGTGTACGGCAGTCTGGCCGCGGTGAGGCACATGAGCGAGGACGGCGGCGCCATCATCAATGTCGCCAGCGCCCTGGCGGACCGGGCCATTCCCCTGCAGGGGAACTACTGCGCCGCCAAGCATGCCCTCAAGGCCTTCACCGACACGCTACGCATGGAGCTCGAGGCCTCGGGTCTTCCTGTCGCGGTCACGCTGGTCAAGCCGGCGAGCGTGGACACGCCATTCTTTGAGAAGGCGCGCACCAACCTGGGAGTCGAGCCCCAGCCGGTATCGCCGGTCTATGCGCCCGAGGTAGTGGCCCGAGCCATCCTCACTGCCGCGGCGCACCCGCATCGAGACATCATCGCCGGCGGCATGGGCAAGGTCCTGAGCCTCGCCGCCCGGGTGCCCCGCCTTGCCGACCAGTACATGGAGCGGAAGACATTCGAGGCTCAGACGACGGACCGGCCCACGGGGGGCCGGCCCGACAATCTGTACGCGGCGTTGCCGCACGACGGCGGTGAGCGAGGCCGGAACTGGACGGGACACGTGCGCCGCACCAGCCTCTACACCGCCGCGTCACTCCATCCGGTGCGAAGTGCTCTTGCGGCGGGATGCCTCGGAGTGGCTGCAGTTGCCCTGCTGCGCGCTCAGCGCTGAGGGCTAGGCTCCCTGCGCCACCGTCTCAGGCGCCGGCGCGGGCCGGCGCAATGCCAGGTTGGCGAACCCGCCGGCGACGCCGATCGCGAGGATCAGCAGTGTCACCACCGGTGTCCAGAGCCGGCTGAGGCCAAGCAGGGCATCGAGCGAGAAGCGACCAGCACCGGCGAGTCCAAGGGCCAGGGCGCCCACACCATAGAGCAGCGGCACCTCGATACCGTTGGTTGCGGCGAAGAGCCCGTTCTTCCAGTGCACGCTGCCAGCGGCAACGATCATGACCGAGATCATGAGCGCAGCGGCCACGGGCGTAAACAGCCCGAGCAACAGCAGGAGACCGCTCAGCATCTCGGTGCCAGCCGCCAGCCCGGCGAACACGTGACCGGGCCGGAAGCCCAGGCTCTCGAAAAAGCCGCCAGTGGCGCGCAGCCCGTGGCCGCCGAACCAGCCGAAGAGCTTCTGGGCGCCGTGGCCCATCATGAGACCGCCGAGGGCCAAGCGGCCGATGAGCAGGCCGGCGCTAAGCGACAGGAGATCGGGAGCAGGACTGGACAACATGGGACAACTCCTTGTAAGTGATAACGCTTCCTGTTATAACACATATTGCCGAAAAAAGTTCACCGGCTTTCCCGGATCGAGGCCAGCCCGTCGATCAGGGCCGCCAGCGTGCGCTGGCTCAGGTGCCCCAACCGGCGCTCCTGGACCGCCAGGAGCTCAGGGGTCACCCGGTCGAGCAACTGGCGGCCGGCCGGGGTGATCCGCGCGGTCACGTGGCGGCGGTCGTCGGGGTCACGCTCCCGGGTGATGAAGTTCATCGCCTCCAGCCGGTCGAGCATTCTGGGAACGTCGGGCACGCTCGCCACCATCCGTTCCGCCACCTCCCGGCCGCAAAGCCCTCCCTGCCCCGCGCCCCGGAGAATCCGGAGCACGTTGTGCTGGGTGGGCGTGATGCCGAACGGCCTCAGCGCGTCGGCCAGCTCGTGGTCCAGGACCGCGGCGGTGCGCAGGATGCTAAGCAGCGCCTCGGACGCCGGGCTCGGGAAGGGCCGGGACTGCTTCAGCTCGGTCTGGAGGAGGCTGGGCATGACAGGAAGATAGGTGTTGTAACAGTTATTGTCAAGCGCCAAGCGCCAAGCGTCTGGCGCTCGACGCTCGACGCTCGACGCTCGACGCTACTGCATGGCCGCCGAGTCTGCC
>CBINCZ010000247.1:0-4666 GCA_966249295.1 uncultured Gemmatimonadales bacterium | reverse complement strand
AGGTGCTCACCCTGCTCGCGTTCCTGCTCGATTCCGAATTCCTGCGGCCGATGGCATGGGCCACCGCGGCCATCGCACTCTACGCGATCTGGGACTACCAGCGCGTCGCACCCCGGGCCCGCCAGCGTCTCGATCGCTAATCCTACCTGGAAATTCATGATGTCATCGACGCGTGATGCCGAAATTGTGTGGGAAGGCAAGCTCCTCTTTCGTGGCGGGGCGCCGGGAAAGCCCACCAGCCTGATTGATGGAAATTCGGAGGAAGCCCCGAGTCCGGTGGTGACGCTACTGCTGGCCGGCGCGGCCTGCGCCGCGAGCGACACGGTGCTGATCCTCGAAAAGATGCGGGTCGACCTCAAGTCATTGAAAGTGCTGGCGCACGGCGTCCGCCGCGACCAGGAACCCCGCCGTTTCGAGAAGATCCAGTACATCTTCGAGATGGCCGGCGAGGGGCTCGACATGCTCAAGGCCGAGCGGGCGGTGAATCTTTCGGTGGAGAAGTACTGCTCAGTGCTCGCGTCACTGGCCCCGGATATCGAAGTGACGCATGAGATTCGGCTGGTCTAGCCACGAAAGCACGAAAGTCACGATAACACGAAAGGGTCGTGAGTCATGAGTCGTGAGTCATGGGTCGCACGGCGTGCACTCACGAGTCTCGGATCCGGCATGCCTCGTTTTCTTTCGTACTTTCGTGTCTTTCGTGCTTTCGTGATTCTATCGCTTGCCCTGCCGGCCATCCTCGCCGCGCAGCACCCCCGCGAATTCGGCGTCGAAGGTATGGCCCTGCTGCGTGACTCGTCGCTGGTGGGCGGGGCGGTATACGGGGGCCTGCGGGTGTCGCATCGCATGCGCCTGAGTCTCACGGGGGCGCTTGCGGGCGGCGAGGGCGGCCTGGGCGCGCGGGGAGAGCTCGCCGGGCACTTCCTGCTGAGCCCGGAATTGCAACGCGGTGTGGGATTGTACGGTGGTGGCGGTCTGGCACTCGAACAGCAGGATAAGACGCGAGGCTACCTGGAGCTGATCATCGGTGCGGAAACCAGTCCCGGGGCCGCAACCGGCTGGATGCTGGAGGCCGGATTCGGCGGGGGCGTCCGCCTGGCGCTCGGCTGGCGGGCGCGATGGTTCCCGAAATGACGCGGCCGGGGCGGACACCCCGGCCTTCGACGTTACGCGGCGGTGATCAGGCGGAGCCGACGGGTTCGGCCCGTCGCAACGGCTGGCAGTACCGCTCGCCCAGCACCCGCAGCTGGCTCAATTCCTCGTCGGTCAGCTCCTCATACCGATCCGTGAGATACCCCATGGTATCGTCGAACCAGTCCTTCTGGTGCTCCGGCAGCGCATCGATGACGCCGCACCGGAGAATGTGGCTGAACAGCTCGTCCCGTGCCTGCTCGAATACGGAGGGGGACGCCGAGGGCATTGCACGTCGGTTCTTCTTCTTGCTCATGCACCATCCTTTTTGGAATCTGATTTGAGGCCGCAATATAGTGAGGTTGCACCATTTGGTGCAAACGAACCAGACCCGGCTTTTTCGGGTTGTCCGGTTTAGATTTGCTGCCCATCAGGCGGCAGAATCATGACCGAGCACGACGAAATCTACGGCAAGGACCGGGCCGATCGGCTGAAGGAGCTGTTGCGGGAGATCGCTCAGCGGATCACCGAACTTGATGCCAACAACGCGCTCCTCGGCGCTGTTCCCGAGCTGATCGGCCGGCTGGGCGAGCTCCGGAGCGAGCTGTTTCATTATGAAGTGCGGCAGACCTACGATACGCCGGAGACGGCGGAGAGCCGGCGGATCGTGGAAGAAGCGCAAAGCGATCCCGACTTCCTCAACGACGAGCCGGAGGACGACGAACCATGGCGGCAGCCCCCAGCGGAATGAAGGGCTTTTACGTGACACTCGGGGTGGTGGCGGTGGCGGGGCTCGCCTTCCTGGGCTGGCAGCTGTCGAAGAAGCGAACCATCAGCATTCCGGCCAACGTGGCCGTGCTGCCGGCCGATACCGCCGGGTTTCGCGGCTACCTGCTGGGTTCCGACTCCGCCCCGGTCGAGATCACCGAGTACGCCGACTACCAGTGCCCCTACTGCGCCGATTTTGACATCGTCACCTTTCCCGACATCAAGAGCCGGCTGATCGCAACCGGGCGGCTGCGCTGGCGCTACCGCGACATGCCGCTGGAGATGCATCCCTTCGCCAGGCTGGCCGCTCATGCCGGCGCCTGCGCCGATGAGCAGGGCAAGTTCTGGCCCATGCACACGCTCCTGTACCAGGGCCAGACCGACTGGGCACGAGGCGGTGCGGCCGGGCATTTCGAGAAGTATGCCGAACTCGCCGGCCTTGACGTGGGCAAGTACAACGAATGCATGTCGTCGGCGCGCTACGCCGGGCGCATCGAGGCCAGCTACCAGGAGGCGGTGGCGGTGGGGGTGAACTCCACGCCCACCTTTCTCATTGCGGGGCGGCTCTACGAGCCCATGAGCTATGACCAGTTCAAGCGCATCGTGGACTCGCTGATCGCCGTCAAGCAGGCGCAATGAAATACCGCATGGCTGCGGCCGTGCTGGCGCTCGCCGGGGTGATCCTGGCCGCCTACCTCTACCTCTTCAAGCTGGGCCTGATCGGCACGCTGGCCTGCGGCACCGGCAGCTGCGAAACCGTCCAGCTCTCCCGGTGGAGCCGGTTCCTGGGGGTCGAGGTATCGCTGATCGGCCTGCTGGGATACCTGGCGCTGCTGATCGTCGCCCTCATCGCGACGAAGCCGGCGCTTGCAGCAGCGCGGTGGCCCAGCACCTGGCTCGCGCTGCTGGCGGGCACCGGTACCCTCTTCGCCGTCTATCTCACCGCGCTCGAGCTCTTCGTGATCCACGCCATCTGCCGCTGGTGCGTGGGGTCGGCCGTCATCATCACGCTCATTTTCATCGTGTCACTGCTCGACCTCCGGCGGTTGCGGGGCGCCAGCGGGTGAGCGTTTCGGCAAGCCACGAGAAGGAACATCCCACCGGTAAGGTGCTGGCGGGCCTTTCCCTCGGTGCCATCGGCGTGGTGTACGGCGACATCGGCACCAGCCCGCTCTACTCGATCAAGGAAGCCTTCACCGGTCACCACAGTATTCCGCCGACGCCGGAAAACATCCTCGGTGTACTGTCGCTGGTCTTCTGGGCGCTGACCTTCATCGTCTCATTCAAGTACATCGGCTTCGTCATGCGGGCCGACAACCGGGGCGAGGGCGGCGTGCTGGCGCTGCTGGCACTGGTGCGGCCCCGAGGCGGTCGTGCGGTGGGACACTGGCTGCTGGTGGGTGCCGGCCTGTTCGGGGCGGCGCTGCTCTATGGCGACGGCATCATCACGCCCGCGATCACGGTGCTCAGCGCGGTAGAGGGCCTGAGCGAGGCCCCGGCGCTGGAGCACCTGGTGATTCCGATCGCCATCGCCATCCTGGCCGGGCTCTTCTGGATGCAGAAGCATGGGACCACCGTCATCGGCCGTGTCTTCGGCCCCATCATGGTCACGTGGTTTCTCTGCATCGCCGCGGTGGGCGTGCATGGCCTGTTGATGCATCCCTCGGTCCTGGCCGCGCTCAATCCCTGGCACGCCATCGATCTTTTCATCCGCGACGGGATGACCGGATTCCTGGTCCTGAGCGCGATTGTGCTGGTGGTGACCGGTGCGGAGGCGCTGTATGCCGACATGGGACACTTCGGCAAGCGTCCCATCCGGGTGGCGTGGTTCGGCATGTGCCTGCCGGCACTGATGCTCAACTACTTCGGCCAGGGCGCGCTGCTGCTGGAGCAGCCCGCCGCCGCGGTGAATCCGTTCTACCAGCTGGTGCCGGACTGGTTCCATTATCCGATGGTGGTCATTGCCACGCTCGCCGCCATTGTGGCGTCGCAGGCGCTCATCTCCGGGGCCTTCTCGCTCACGCAGCAGGCAGTACAGCTCGGTTACAGCCCGCGCGTGACGATCGTCCACACCTCCAGCAGCGAGAAGGGCCAGATCTACATCCCCGAGATCAACAACGCGATGGGCGTGGCCTGCATTCTCCTGGTGCTCGGGTTCCAGAGTTCGTCCAACCTGGCCGCTACCTACGGCGTCGCCATCAACGGGACGATGATCATCACCAGTCTCCTGTTCTATCGGGTCGCGCGCGACCGGTGGCACTGGAGCCGGTGGCAAGTGGGCAGCCTGGTGGCGCTGTTCCTGGTCGTGGATGTCGGTTTCTTCGCCGCCAACCTCGTCAAGATTCCCGATGGCGGCTGGTTCCCGTTGATGGTGGCCGGCATCGCCTACGTCCTGATGACCACGTGGAAGCGAGGCCGTGACAAGCTGGCCGATATCGTCCAGCAGAACAGCCTGCCGCTTTCGCTCTTCCTGCAGGACATCGAGCGCCGGAAGCCGGTGCGGGTGCCCGGGATCGCGGTCTTCATGACCAGCGCCACTGGCGTGGCGCCGCCGGTGCTGCTGCACCACCTCAAGCACAACAAGGTGCTGCACGAACGGGTGCTGCTGATGTCGGTGATCACCGAGGAAGTCCCGGTGGTATGGGACAAGGACCGGATCGAGAGCCGGGATCTTGGCGCCGGCTTCTACCAGGTGATTGTGCGCACCGGGTTCATGGAGACGCCCAACGTGCCGGCGGTGCTGCGCCGGCTGGATGACGGCGACATC
>CBINCZ010000246.1:0-4672 GCA_966249295.1 uncultured Gemmatimonadales bacterium | reverse complement strand
AGGGCAAGGTAACGCCGCAGGGCCAGCACCGCCTTGCTGCCCACCGGCACGATCCGCTCCTTCCGGCCCTTGCCCAGGACCCGCGCCTGGTCCGAGAGAAGATCGAGCGCGCGCAAGTCGAGCCCCGCCAGCTCCGACAGGCGCATCCCTGTGGAGTAGAAGAGCTCCAGCATGGCGAGGTCGCGCACCGCCTCGAAGTCGTCTCCTTCCGCCCTCGATTCCGCGTACTCGAAGAGCTCCCTGGCCTGACCCTGCTCCAGGTGGCCCGGCAATCGCTTGTCGAGCTTGGGCACGCGCGCTGCGCGGGGCGCCGGATTCACCACATCATGGTGATCGGCGAGATACCGGTAGAAGCTCCGCACTGCGCTGAGTCCGCGCGCCGCGGAGCGCTTGGCAAGCCCCCGACGCTGCATGTCGGCGAGGAAACCGCGGATCCCGAGGCGATCGACCGTGGCCCACGACCACTCGCCGTAGTGACGGTCGCAGAACTCCTGGAACTGGGCGAGGTCGCGCCGATAGGCCGCCACCGTGTTGGGGCTCTGCTGGCGCTCCTTCTCGAGATGCGCAAGGAACGCGGTGACCTCGGGACGCAGTGCCTTGGCCTTCACAGCGTGGCCTTCCACGCGCGGAAATCCGCCAGCGCGCGCTCGGCCAGCAGCTCGCGTTTCCGGTCCTTCTTCACCTTCCCCGGCAGCGGATCAAGCAGGCCAAAGTTGGCGTTCATGGGCTGGAAATGCGCCGGGTCGGCGTCACGCAGGTAGCGGTAGAGACCACCGAGCATGGTGGTGGGCGGCGGAACGACAGCGGACTTTCCCGCCAGTACGCGCGCGAGGTTGATGCCGGCAAGGAGCCCGGTGCCGAGCGACTCAGTGTAGCCCTCGACGCCGGTGAGCTGGCCGGCAAAGAAGAGCGCCGGGTCGTCGCGGGTGGAAAGCGCGGTGCCGAGTGCGGCCGGGCTGTTGAGGTAGGAGTTCCGGTGGATGCTGCCATAGCGCAGGAACTCCGCGTTCTCGAGCCCGGGGATCATCGAGAAAATCCGCCGCTGCTCCGGGATGCGGAGCCGCGTCTGGCAGCCGACCAGGTTCCACATCTGCCCGGCGGCATCTTCACGCCGCAGCTGGAGCACTGCATGCGCCTCGCGTCCGGTGGCCGGATCGGTGAGCCCCACCGGCTTCATGGGTCCGAAGCGCGGAGTGTCCCGGCCGCGCCGGGCCATTTCTTCCACCGGCATGCAGCCCTCGAAGTAGGGCACGCCATCGAAGTCGTGCCCCGAGAACTGGTCGCCGGCGATGAGCGCGTCGATGAACGCCTCGTACTGCTCGCGCGACATCGGCGCGTTGAGGTAATCGTCACCGCCCTTGCCGTAGCGCGAAGCGGCAAAGAGCCGTTCATGATCGAGCGACTCGCCGCTCACAATGGGCGCAATGGCATCGTAGAACGCCAGGGCGCCAGTGCCAAGCCGCTCGGCGATTGCCGTCGCGAGCGCATCGGAGGTTAGCGGGCCGGTGGCAACGATGCCGGGTGCCGGCAGTGACGTCACTTCCCCCTGCTGGACGGTGATCCGGGGATGCGCGCGAAGCTTCCGGTCGGCCAGGGTCGAAAAGATCTCGCGGTCCACCGCGAGCGCGCTGCCCCCCGGTACCCGCGCCTCGTCAGCCAGGGGCAGCAGGACGGAGCCCAGCTCGCGGAGTTCCGCCTTGAGCAGGCCGTGCGCGTTGGTGATGTCGACCGACTTGAAGGTGTTGCTGCAGACCAGCTCGGCCAGGCGGCCTGTCTGGTGCGCCGGCGTGGGCACGGCGGGACGCATCTCGCAGAGCGTGACGTCCACGCCGCGCTCGGCGAGCGCCCAGGCGGCCTCGCTCCCCGCGAGGCCGCCACCGACTACGGTGACCTTCACGCCAGCGCCGATTCCTCGGGCTCGGCCACCACCACCTTGTTGCCGCACTTCATGCACGTAAGCGTCTCGCCTTCGGCCTTGCTCTTCTTCCGTTCCATCCCTTCCCAGCCGCACTCAGGGCAGGTCTCCTTGACCGGCTTGTTCCAGGTGGAGAAGTCGCAGTCAGGGTAGCGCATGCAACCCCAGAAGGACTTGCCCCGCTTGGTTCGCCGCTCGGCGATGTCGCCGCCGCACTTGGGACACTTGACGCCAATCGGGATGGAGCGCGTGCCCTTGCATTCAGGATAACGGGTACAGGCGAGGAACTCGCCGAAGCGTCCCGTCTTAATGACCATGGCCGCACCGCAGAGATGGCACTTCTCATCGCTGGGGCGATCGGGCACCTTGTCCTTCTTGAGCGACTTCACGTAGTCGCAGGTGTCCTTGTACTTGACGCAGGCCAGGTAGGGACCGAACCGCCCGGTGCGCAGCTCGATCTTCGAGCCGCACTTGGGACACCGTTCCTGCTCCAGCTTCTTCGCATCAATGCCATGCGCCTCGGCCACCAGGGCGTTGAGATCCACCGCCGCGAGTGACCGGGTGAACGGCCCGTAGAAGTCGCGCAGTACTGCCTGCCAGTCCTTGCCCTCTTCCTCGATCTGGTCCAGCTCCTCTTCCATCCGCGAGGTAAATTCCACGTTGAAGATGTCGGGGAATTCCGCCACCATCATCTTCTCGACCGTCTCGCCCAGGTCGGTGGGATGGAAGCGCCGCTGCTCCAGCCGGGCGTACTCCCGCGCCGTGAGGGTCGAGACGATGGCGCTGTAGGTGGAGGGCCGCCCGATGCCGAGACGCTCGAGCTCCTTCACGAGACTCGCCTCGGAGAACCGGGGCGGCGGCTCGGTGAAGTGCTGCGAGGGCGTGATGGAGAGAACCTTGACCGTGTCGCCTTCCGCCAGGGGCGGGATGGGCGACAGGTCGTCCATGGACTTCCCTTCCTCGGCTTCGCGTCCTTCCAGGTAGACGCGGTGATAGCCGTCGAAGATCAGCACCGACCCCGTCGCGCGGAAGAGATAGTCGCCGATCTCGAAATCCACGATGGTCATGTCGTAAACGGCAGGCATCATCTGCGACGCCAGGAAACGCTGCCAGATGAGCTGGTACAGCCGGTACTGGTCCGCCTCGAGGAAACGCTGCAGTGATTCCGGCCGCCGCATCACGTCAGTGGGGCGGATTGCCTCGTGGGCGTCCTGCACCCGCTGCTGCTTCCGGGCCGAATAGGCGTTGGGCGACTCGGGCAGGTAGGGCTTGCCGTATTCCTTGCCAATGAAGGCGCGCGCCGATGCGATGGCCTGGTCCGACACACGCACCGAGTCGGTGCGCATGTACGTAATGAGACCGGTCGGACCGTCCTCACCGATGTCCACGCCTTCGTAGAGTCCCTGCGCTGCCCGCATGGTGCGCCGGCTGGAGAAGCCAAGCTTCTTGGCGGCTTCCTGCTGCAGCGTGCTGGTCGTGAAGGGGGCAGCGGGACGCTTCCGGCGCTGCTTCCGCTCGACGCTGGACACCGTGAACGGCTTGCCCGTCACCGCCGACACGACCGCCCTGGCCGCCTTTTCCGTGTGCAGCTCAGGCTTGTGGCCCTTGATCTTGTGGAGCGAGGCCTCGAACTGCTGGCCATCCTTCTCGCACTGGGCCTCGATGGTCCAGTATTCCTGCGGCTTGAACGCGCGAATCTCGCGCTCGCGCTCCACAATGAGGCGAAGCGCCACGGTCTGGACCCGTCCCGCGGAGAGCCCGGTCTTAATGGTCTTCCAGAGAATGGGGCTGGCCTTGTAACCCACCAGACGATCCAGCACCCGGCGCGCCTGCTGGGCGTCTACCTTGGCCTGGTCGATGTCGCTGGGGGAGCGGAGCGCTTCCTGGATGGCGTCGCGGGTAATCTCATGAAAGAGAATGCGCCGAGTGGGCACGCCACGATCCAGCTGGGTGGCCACATGCCAGGCGATCGCTTCACCTTCCCGGTCAGGGTCGGTGGCCAGCAGGACCTGGCTCGCCGCCTTGGCGGCCTTCTTGATGTCGCTCAGCGTCTGGGTCTTGCCCTTGATCGTGACGTACTCGGGCTGGAAGCTCCGGCCCTTCTCGTCGATCTCGACACCGAGCTTGCGGGTGGGCAGGTCGCGCAGGTGTCCCACCGTGGCCTTCACCGCGTAGCCTCGGCCCAAATACTTGCCGATGGTCCGCGCCTTGGTGGGGGATTCCACGATGACCAGCGCGTCGCCCGGACGCACGGGGGTACCATTGCCTCGGGCGGAGGCACCGGCCTTGGCACGGCGCGCGGCGGGGCGGGTCTTGGATCCGCCCTTACTGCTCGTCTTGCTCGCCTTGCTGGCCTTGCTCGCCTTGGGCTTCCTGTCCGTCTTCCGGTCTTCCCGACTTGCCGTCTTCTTAGCCATGAAACCAATCTGGCCCCGCAGGGCCGTCAGAGGTACAACCAAATGGGGTAGCAAGAAAACGCGCCCGCCGTTGCCTTGGCAAGGCGCAACCAGCTAACTCATTTCCCAACAACGATTTACCATCCAGCATGCCGGCGGGCCAGGTCGCTGACGAGTCTCGCGACTCTGGCAGGATCGCCCGCAGCATTGGAAACCACCACATCGGCCTCGAGATAGAAAGGCTCGCGCTCCTTCATCAGGGCGGCCAGGCGTTCGCGGGGGTCGGCCGTTGAAAGCAGGGGCCGTGCCGAGCGCTGAGCGCCGAGAGCCAAGCGCTCGGCCGCCACCTCCACCGGAACCG